>NZ_JAYSCO010000064.1:0-32652 GCF_041914865.1 Pseudoduganella sp.
TTCCAGACCAACATCCTGGCCCTGAACGCGGCGGTGGAAGCGGCGCGCGCCGGCGAGCAGGGGCGCGGCTTTGCCGTGGTGGCGAGCGAAGTGCGCCAGCTGGCGCAGCGCTCGGCCGCCGCCGCCAAGGAAATCCGCGACCTGATCTCCAGCTCGGTGAGCCAGGTGGAGCAGGGCAGCGCCCTGGTGCAGCGCGCCGGCAGCACGATGCAGGAGGTGGTGGGCGCGGTGCAGCGGGTGGCGCACATCATGCGCGAGATTTCAGCCGCCGGCGAGGAGCAGGGCGCCGGCATCGAGCAGATCAACCGCGCGGTGTCGGAGATGGATTCGGTGACGCAGCAGAATGCCGCGCTGGTGGAGCAGGCGGCATCAGCCGCCGATGCGCTGAAGCAGCAGGCCGCCCAGCTCGAGCGCGCGGTCGGCGTGTTCCGGCTGCACGCGCATCAGGAGGTGGCCACGCGCACCGCCGCCAGCAGCAGGCCGATGAAGCAGGCGGCGGCGATCAGCGCGCCGGCCAGCACATAGGCCGGGCGCAGGGCGCCGACGTCGCGTTCGAAATCGCTGCGCCGGCGCAGGCCGATGAACGACCAGGCGACGGCCAGCATGGTGGCGCCGAAGCTGCGCGGCGCTTTGTCCAGATTCTTGTCCATGTCGTTTTCCTTTCGCGGTTGGGCCTATTGTGCGCCGGCCCGGCCGCGAAAAACAGGCGCAGAAGCGCCCCCAAACGACCGTATCAGTTGCGCAGGCGCTCCAGCGCCTGCTGCACGGCGCGGCGCTGGCCGCCGGTCCAGTCCAGCCGCAGCAGGTCGGCGTCGCCCAGCGATTCCAGGCTGGCCGCCGCCTCGTCGCTGCCGCCGTCGGCCGTGTCCAGCATTTCCTCGTACAGCAGCGGGTAGTTTTGCACGCGCAGCATGACTTCGTCCGGCAGCTCGTCTTCCACCAGGGCGTCGCCCCAGGCCAGCAGGCGCTGGCCCAGTTCGGCCAGCGCGGCCTGGCGCGCCGGCGTGGCCGCCTGCTGCGCCAGCTGGGTAAAACCGGCCAGCGCCGCCTGCAGCTGGCGCGTGTTGGCCGACAGGTGGCAGGCGTAGGTGGCGAATTCGCGCCCCAGGCGGCCGGGGCTGGCCAGCACCACGCCGCCGGCCATGAACAGCAGGTGCCAGCTGGCCAGCAGGGCGTCGCCGCCCAGCACCAGGCCGCTGCCGCGCACCTGCCACGGTTGCGACGCTGCCAGCTGCGGCAGTTCGCGCTCGGCGCGCGCCACGCTGTGCGCCAGCTGTTCCAGCTGTTGGCAGAAGGCGCAGTCGGCACGCGTCTGGCGCAGGCGTTCCAATAGGGGCAGGGGCAGGGCCGGCGCCGCGCGCGGGCGCCAGCGGCTGATGGCAGGCAGGGCGGCCGGCGCGCCGGCACGCGCGCTCGCGGTTTGCGCTTGGGACAGCAGGTGGTGGCGCTGGTGGCGGCCGGCAAGCCAGGGTGCGCCGGGTTTCAACTGGAGCATCGAGTCCATTGTTTCCTCCCTCAACTGTTGAGGAAATTCTGAACCTTTTATCAAGCCCCTGCAAGCCTCAGTTGGCGCCGGCGATGCGGTTGCGGCCGTGGCGCTTGGCCTGGTACAGGGCGTCGTCGCCGCGCTTCAGCACATCCTCGCAGGTGGCGTCACCCGCCGCGAACTCGGCCAGGCCGCCGCTGATGGTGACGCCGGCGCCGATGCTGCCCAGCCCCTGCAGCGTGTCGGCGATGCGCTGGCGCAGGCGCTCGGCAATGGGCGCTGCCTGGGCGCGCGTGGTGTGTGGCATCAGGACCACGAATTCGTCGCCGCCCAGGCGCGCCGGGGCGTCCGTGGCGCGCAGCTCATGGCGGCACACTTCGGCCGTGGTTTTCAGCACCACATCGCCCGTCAGGTGGCCGTGCTCGTCGTTGACGCGCTTGAAATGGTCGATGTCGAACACCAGCACCGCCAGCGGCGTGCCATAGCGCTCGAAGGTGTCGAAATGCTCGGCCAGCACGCCCATCAGCTTGCGCCGGTTCAGCAGGCCGGACAGGGCATCGATCTCGCTTTGCATGCGCAGCTGGACTTCCAGCTCCTTGCGCGCCGTGATGTTGCTGGCAACCCACAACACAGCATCCTCGCCCGCCAGCGGGAAGTCGAGCGCCTGGATGCGGCCCTCGAACCACAGGCGCTGGCCCGGGCCTTCGCTGTCCAGGCCCTTGACGTCGCAGGCGGCCAGGCTGTATTCGACAATGTGCAGGCTGCGGCTGTCGAGCGCGCGCGCCAGCTCCTGGATGAACCAGGCCGCCTTGTCCGGCGCCAGCACATCGTGCACGCTCTGGCCGATCAGGGCCGAGCCGTCGTGGTAATAGCGCACGTCGATGCCGCCGAAAATGGCGAGGTAGCGCCCGCTGCGGGTCAGGATGAAGGCCGGGTCGGGCAGGGCGCGCAGGATGGCCGCCAGTTGATTGCCGGAAAATAATGTGTCGTCACGCATGGCACGACGTTAGCAGAGCCGGGCAATAACGCAAAAATTGTTAATAAAAGCTTACGAACTTTCACAGTCGGCGCGCCACGCCAGCTGGCCGCCGGCGGCCTCGTTCAGGCGCGCCACCAGGGCTGGCGCCGCGCTGTCGGCCAGGCGGAAGGCCAGCGTCACGTCCTGCCCGTGCGCCACCTCCAGCAGCTGGGCCCCGGCCGCCGCCAGCTCGCGCCGCAGCACGCCCTCCAGCGCATACGGCAGGCTGCAGCGCAGTTCGGCGTAGCGCACGATGGCGACCTTCTGCGCCGTCAGCAGGGCTTGCGCCACGGCATCGGTATACGCCCGCACCAGGCCGCCCGCGCCCAGTTTCACCCCGCCGTAATAGCGCACCACGGCCGCCAGCACGCCGTCCAGGTCCTGGTGGCGCAGCACGTCCAGCATGGGGCGGCCGGCCGTGCCGCCCGGTTCGCCGTCGTCCACCGCCGCCGACTGGCCGCCGGCCAGCAGGGCCCAGCAGACGTGCGCCGCGGCCGGATGCTCGGCGCGCAGGCGCGCCACGATGGCCTGCGCCGCGGCGCGGTCGGGCACCGGGTGCAGGTAGGCGAGGAAGCGGCTTTTCTTGATCAGCAGTTCGCTGGTGGCGGGGGAGGCAATGGTTTGTGGCATGGGGCCAACATGATACTCCTTTGGCGTGTGGCATGGCTTACAATGCCGTTGCAACTTTTCCAACATGATATATGGCGGCAACTTTCCGCATCCGCACCTTGGGCGTACAGGCAGGCTTGCAGCGCGAGCGGGTCGAGGCACGCCTGATGCTTTTGTTCCGCCGTCCGCTGGAAGCTGTGCGCCCGGTGGCCGAAGGCAATGGCGCGCTGCTGAAAAAGGGCCTGGACCTGGACAGCGCCGTGCGCTACCGCGATGCCCTGTTGCGCTGCGGCTGCGCCAGCGTGATCGAAGAGGAAAGCGTGCTGCCGGCCGCGCGCGCCACGCTGGCCGAATACGCCGCCCTGCTGCAGGCGCAATTGCAGGCGCTCGACCCGGGCCGGCGCTGGCAGTTCATCGCGGCCGACAGTGAGCTGTTCGGCGTGCCCGGCCCGGCCTCGCCGTACCCGCTGGAACTGGTGGTGCCGCTCGAGCGCATGTACCAGGAATGGCTGGCCGCCAGCACCGGCGCCAGCGATGACCTGCTGCGCTACACGGCCGGCATGGTCCTGATGGGCAACACGCCGGGCATGGTGGAGGAGGCGGCGCGCCACCTGCTGCCCATCGTGCGCAACAGCGCCGAGCGCGGGCAAGCCATGCTGGCCGCCGCGCGCGGCTACTCGCCGCTGCTGTTCCGCCCCTTGTGCGAAGGGCTGGAAATCGGCCTGGCGTACCAGCGCGGCAGCGTGGTGCACCGCGTGGCGCAGGCCCACCTGGACGCCTGGGACATGAGCGAGGAGGCCGCCTTCGAGGCCGCCTTTGCCAACCTGCGCGCCCGTTCCAGCCTGCCGCTGCAGGCATCGCCGCAAGGCGTGTTCGGCGGCCTGTGGGACGACGGCTACGATTCCTCGCGCATGCTGCTGCCGGAGCTATTCAGCGGCCTGGTCACGTACGGGCGCCCGGTGGTGATGGTGCCCACGCGTGGCCTGCTGATGGTGTGCAGCGACAAGAACGACATCGCGCTGGACGCCATGCTGAAAGCCGCCATCGACGCCATGCGCGAGGAAAAGATGGTGACGCCGCGCATGCTGCGCCTGGTCGACGGCCGCTGGCAGCACTTCGTGCCGCCGGCGCACAGCCGCCGCCTGAACAGCCTGGCCAAGTACGCCGAGAGCAACGACTACCGCCTGCAGAAGGAGCTGCTGAAAGCGCGCACCACGGCCAGTGGCGAAGATCTGTACATCGCCACCTATATGGTCGGCAAGACCGGCCCCGAGCAGCGCCGCACCAGCGCCTGCACCTGGACGCGCGGCGTGCCGAGCCTGCTGCCGAAAACCGATTTGCTGTGCTTTGCCGACCCGGCCAGCAATGCGCCGTCGATCACCGTGGCCTGGGAGGTGGCGCTGCCGGTGATCGGCGCGCTGCTGCAGCGCACCGACGACTGCCCGCCGCGCTACCTGGTGGACGGCTTCCCCAACCCGCTGCAGCTGGCGCAGCTGGCGGAAAGCGCCGCCGCCGCGCGGCGCGAGGCGCAGGAGGCGGCCGCCGCCAAGGCGCGCGCGCTGGCCCAGGAAAGCGCGCCCACCGTGGTGCTGGAGCCGCCGCGCCCGGCCTGGTACGCGCTGCGCACGGTGCTGGGGCGCTGGTCGTCCGACGCCAAATCCGCCCATGCCCGATAACAATGCCCTGGTGGCGGCCGCCACCCCGGTCTTCCTGCTCTTGATCGGCGCCGAAGCCTGGCTGGCGCGGCGCCGCCGCATCGCCGCCTACAGCCTGGCCGACAGCCTGACCAGCATGGCCTGCGGCATCTGGACCGTGACCCTGGAGGTGTTCACCAAGGCGGCCTGGCTGCTGGCCTATGCCTGGGTGTTCCAGCACCTGGCGCCGTGGCAGTCGGACCCGGCCTCGGCCTGGACCTGGCTCTGGTCGTTTATCGCCTTCGATTTCGTCTACTACTGGGCGCACCGCTGGTCGCACGAAGTCAACCTGCTGTGGGCCGTGCATGCGCCGCACCACCAGAGCGAGGAGTTCAACCTGACCACGGCGCTGCGCCAGGGCGCCTTCCAGGACCTGCTGCACGCGCCGCTGTTCATGCTGCTGGCGCTGCTGGGCTGCCCGCCCGGCGTGTTCATCGTCCAGCTCACGCTCAGCAAGTTCTACCAGTTCTGGATCCACACCCGCCTGGTGGGCCGCGTGCCGCTGCTGGAAGGACTCCTCAACACGCCCAGCGCGCACCGCGTGCACCACGCCGTCAACGACGTCTACCTCGACCGCAACTACGGCGGCACGCTGATGCTGTGGGACCGCCTGTTCGGCACCTGGCGCGCGGAGGGCGAAGCCTGCGTGTACGGCGTGCGCAAGGGCGCGCCCGGCTGGAACGCCGTGTGGGCGCAGTTCGCCTGGCCGGCCGTGATGTGGCGCGACGCCTGCCGCACCGCGCGCTGGCGCGACAGGCTGGCGCTGTGCTGGCGCCGCACCGGCTGGCGCCCGGCCGATGTCGCCGCCGCCGATCCCTGGCCGCCGTTCGCGCTGCCGGCCGGCCGCCTGTACTGCGCCACGCGCGCCGATGCCTGCGGCAAGCGCTGGACTGCCGCCGCCGTGCTGTGCTTCCTGGCCGCCGTGCTGCTGCAGAACCAGCTGGTGACGCACGCCGCCACGCTGGCCTGGCTGCCCAAGCTGGCGCTGGTGCTGGCGGTCACGGCGGCCCTGCTGCTGGCGTACTGCCTGCAGCCGCCCGGCTCTTCTGGCGCCAGCGCCGCAGCCAGAACACCGGCAGGCTGAGCGCGCCGAGCGCCACGCCCCACCAGAACGCCTCGCGCCCCATGCCGTAGAAGGCCCACAGCGAGAACAGGCAGCTCATCGCCGCGCTGAGCGAGAGCGCCCAGCCGCGCGCCAGCACGCCGCGCCGGTACAGCCGGAACACCGCCGCCCCGCCCACCAGGTAGAGCGGCATGCTGGCCGCCGTCACCACCATGGTCAGGAAGGTAAAGCCCTGCGCCAGCGAGCGCGTGTAGTTCATGCCGATCATGGCGCTGGCCAGCACCCCCATCAGCAGCAGCGACCAGGTCGGCGCGCCGTAGCGGTTGGCCGCCTTCAGGCGCGCCGGGAAGACACCGTGCGCCGCCATCGAAGCCGTCACTTCGCCGGCCAGCATGGTCCAGCCGTTCAGCGCGCCCAGGCCGCTGACGATCACGGCCAGCGCCAGCCAGTGGCCGCTGCCGGCGTCCCAGTAGCGCTGGAACAGGTCGACGAAGGGCGCGTCCGACGCCGCCAGCTGCGGCGCCGGCAGCAGCAGCAGCGGGACCGCGCTGACCGACACGTACACCGCCGCCGCCACCAGCGTGCCGGCCATGGTGGCGCGCGGGATGGTGCGCTCCGGCTGCTCGACCTTGGTGGCCGGCAGCGCCGCGCATTCCACGCCCAGCATGGCAAACAGCGCGATGGTGCCGGCCGCCGCGGTGCCGTCGAGCGAGAAGGGGACCGGCGCCAGGTGGGCCTGGAAGGCGGCGCCGTCGCTGGCCAGGACCCATGCGCCGAGCAGCACGATGGCGCCCATCGGCAGCAGCTTGAGCGCGGCCGACGCCAGCTGCACCCGGCCCGAGGCCAGCGCGCCGCGCAGGCTGACCAGCACGAAGAGCCAGACCAGGGCCATGCCGGCCAGCGGCTGCAGGGCCGGGTTGGCGCGCAGCGGCGGCAGCAGCGCCGCCAGGTAGCCGACGATGCCTATCGCCAGCGCCGCATTGCTGACCCAGATCGAAACCCAGTAGCACCACATGGTGAAGAAGGCCACGCCGTTGCCGAAGGCGCGCCGGCAGTAGCCGTACGGCCCGTCCTCCTGCGGCATGGCGCGCGCCAGGCGGGCGAAGACGTATGCAATGAACAGGCAGCCCAGCACCGTGACGGCCCAGCCGGCAAAGGCGTTGCGCCCGTACGGCGCCAGCCCGGCCGGCAGCATGAAGACGCCCATGCCGATCATATTGCCCACGATCAGGGCGGTGCACATCCAGAAGCCGAGCGGCTTAGGCCCGGCGTGCATAGGCGGCCCGCAGCAGGTTCTGGAAATGCCACACGCCGCTCTCGCGCGCCGGGTTCAGGCGCCCGGCGCTATAGGAGCCGGACGCCAGCCCTTGCTGCACATGCTCGCAGATGGCGATGTCCTCGGCCTGGATTTCGTCGGAGAAGGCCTGCTCGGCCTGCACCCGCGCCTGCACCTCCGGCGCGTCGCTGTAGTAGTAATCGAATTCCACGATGCAGTGGCCATGGCCGGCCGGCAGGATGCGGTTGGTCTGCAGCCGGCCCGGCGTGATGTTCAGCATGGTGTTGGGGTAGACGAAGTAGTACCAGGCGTTGCCGTCGCCGTAGATGCCGTCGTTGTTGCGCAGCGGCGAATGCTGCAGCGAATGCCATTGCGCCAGCTCGGTGTCGTAGGCGCGGTAATCGAGCACGCGCGACAGGCCGGGATGGACGAAGGGCAGGTGGTAGCCTTCCAGGAAGTTGTCGACGTAGACCTTCCAGTTGCAGGCCAGGCGGTAGGTGTCGCGCTTGGCGAAGCGCATCTGCGGCAGGCCGGCCGGCGCGATGCGCTCGGCGATGCCGGCGAACACCTGCCCGAAGGGCGGCGTGGCCGCGTCCAGCGCCACGAACACCAGCCCTTGCCACTCCTGCACCGCAATGCGCGGCAGGCGGATGGCGGCCTTGTCGAAGCCCTGCGCGCCCTGCATTTCGGTGGCGGCGCGCAAGGCGCCATCAAGCTCGTAGGTCCAGCCGTGGTATTTGCAGTGCAGCGCCCTGGCGCCCTTGCCGTTGCAGGTGGCCAGCGGCCCGGCGCGGTGGCGGCACACGTTGAAGAAGGCCTGCAGGCCGCCGTCCGGCTGGCGCACGATCAGCACCGGCTTGCCCGCGATATCGCCCACCACATGGTCGCCCGGCGCCTGCAGTTCGCCGCTGTGCGCCGCCAGCTGCCAGCTGCGGCCGAATACTTCGCGCTGTTCGAATTCCAGCCAGTGCGGCTCGGTGTAGAAGCTGGCGTGCAGGGCGTGCGCCTGGTCCAGCGGTTCGATGCGGCAGTACTCCAGCAGGGGCATGGCGGGCTCCGGGGCGGGAAAGGCTCACTGTCGCACAGAATGCGCGCCGCGTGAAGCCTGCGTTACCAGCCGCCGTCGCCCGGCAGCAGATAGTCCACCAGCACCAGCAGCCAGAGTACCCCGCCCAGTGCGCACCAGGCGTAGTTGCCCGCGCTGAACTTGTCGTTACTGGCGCCTTGCGGGTCGCCGCAGCGGGCGTTGACTTCGATCTGCGCCTGCCGCATCACCAGTGCCAGCGGAACCAGCATGAACCAGCTGAGGCCATCGAGTATCGGCGAGGCGCGGCTGGCCCATACCAGCAGATAGTCCGTCACCAGCAGGAACACCATGGCGGCCGCATAGCTGCCGCTATCCCAGGCGTCGCGCTTGCCGCTGGCGTCATGGGCGCCGATGCGGCGGAACAGGCTGTGCGTGAAGAACAGTGCGAACAGGGCGCGCGGCAGCGGCCAGACGTCGGCGCCGGTGGCCCGCCTTTGCTGCGCCCAGTTCCGGTAATACCAGTACAGCTGGTACACGCCGAGGGTGAGGAAGTACTGGATCAGCATCTTGCGCGTCGAGACGACATAGAAATGGTCGCTGGCCGCCGCGCTGGGCTGTTGGTCGAGATCGGAGAGGGGCGGGGCGTAGACGTTGTGGCTCATTTGCTTTCCGGAAACTTGGATAGCAAATTGTAACGAGTGCATGCCGCCGCAGGCTCTCCAAAAGTCACATTTACGAAAAATAAACGCTTATTGCACTGGATGAAGCGGGGCGTCGGCCAGGGCGCCGGCCACCGTCATCCAGGGGCGGATGCGCCAGTCCAGCACCAGGCCGTTTTTCACGTAGGGATCGTGCGCGACGAACTGCTCCACCACGGCCGGCGAATCGGCCTTGAACCACAGCAGCGCGCTGTCGACCGGGTCGGCCAGCACGCCGCCCAGCTGGAACTCGCCGCGTCCGTGCGATTCCCAGGCTAGCTTCAGGTGCGCGTCGCGGAATTCGGCGCGGCGTTCCAGGTAGTCGGGGGCGTAATCGTAGATCAGGACGTAGTGTATGGCGGTCTCGCGTTGATTGGGGGAGACCGAGTATAGCCAGAAATGAAAAAGCCAGCCCGAAGGCTGGCTTTTTCACTGATACTGGTAGGCCGTGCGGGGCTCGAACCTGCGACCAACGGATTAAAAGTCCGCTGCTCTACCAACTGAGCTAACGACCCGAAGGGCATGAATTATATAGGGCTAAAACACATTCCGCAAGAGCTGTGTTTATTCCGGTGCGCGGCGGAACTCCAGGGCACAGCGCGCGCCCGAGCAGACGAAGTGCAGCGTCTCGGCCGGGAAGCCGATGTCCAGCGCCAGCGGCGGCTCACCGTCGATCAGGAAGTACGCCTGGTAGCCATCGGAATACAACACCAGGTCGAGCGCCTGGCCTGGCTGGATGCGGCGCGCCAGTTCCTTGCGCCCCTGCTTGCTGGAGCCACCCTTGGCCACCAGTTCGGCGAACACCGCAACGCTGCCGTCCTGCATGCCTTGCAGGCGCAGGCAGGCGGCGTCGCTTGGCATCGTGGCCATCAGGCACAGGCTGGTGATCGAACTCCATTGTTCATGCTTCGCGAGTTCGTCGATCGACAGGCGCAGCTTGCGGTGCAGCCTGCTGTCGAAGCGGTAGGTGCCGGCACCGTAGTAGGCGCCTTGCGCCGCCAGCGTCAGCCGCCAGGGCGAGGCGGCAGGCTGCGGTGCGCCGGCGCTGGCGTTGGCGTTGGCGGCGCCGCCCGCCTGGGCCAGCGCGTCCGCGTAGCCGCCGGCGGCGGCGCGGCGCAAATAATCGGCCGCCTTCGCGTTGTCCGTGGCAAAGCGCGACATCAGGAATTGCGCTTCCGGGTCCTCGGCGCTGTCGGCGAACGCCGCCAGTTTGGCGAGGACAGGCGCGAAGTCGCCCCGGTAGTTGCCGTCCAGCTGGCGCCGGGCCAGGGTGTAGACCGCTTTGTCGCTGCCCTTGGCCATGGCCTTCTCGCACCATGCGGTGCCCTCGGCGACATTGGCTGGCACGCCGATGCCCTCCAGGTAGCGGTCGCACAGGTCGAACATGCCTTGCGTGTCGCCGTTCAGGGCGAACACTTGCGCCACTTCCAGGCCGCGGTCGCGCATGCCCAGGAGCTGCGGTTCCGATGTATCGGCGGGCGGCAGCGAGCCGGGCGCTTTGTCGCGGAATACGGCCAGCAGCACGTCGAGCGGGACGGCGTGGCCGTTGGCGGTCAGTACGCCCGCTTGCAGTTCCAGCGTGGTGTGCAGCATGTCCTGCTCGCGCCAGGCGTAGCGCTTGGTGAGCAGGCTGCCGACTTGCTGTTCATAGATGCGCGCGCCCATTTCCGCCGGCGGCAAGGCACGCTTGTCGGCGTCTTGGCTGGCGCTGAGCGCGATGTCGTCGGCCGCCTGGCGCAACAGGGCCAGCGGCATGGCTACCTCCAGCTTGCCGTGCAGCTTGGCCAGTACGGCGCCGGCCGAGGCAAAGTCGGCCTCGCCGGCGTCCGGCATGCGGACGCTGCCTTTGAGGCTCAGCTCATGGCCCTTGTAGCGGAAGCTGAACTGGTCCAGTTCCAGCACGGCGCCGCGCATGGCCAGGCGCTTGATGGCGGGCAGGTGGCGCGTCAGGACGTCGAGCGAGTCCAGACTGCCTTGGCCGCTGGCTTGCTGCGCCAGCTCCTCTTTCTGCAACTGGCCCAACGTCGCGGCGTCGAGGTTGCGCAGGCGCGCCGCCAGGCGCAGCTGGTCCACGCCGTGACCGCCCAGCAGCAGGCGGCCGACTGTGATGTCCAGGCGGGCGCCATATGCGCTGCCGTCCCGCGCGACCTGCAGGCTGTGGCGGAATTGCTCAAAGCTGCCGGCGGCGCCTTGGGTACCGGTTGGCGCGAGGTCGATCTTATCGACCGCCACGTCGCTCTGGCCGCTCCAGTAGTCGCGCTGCTGGCTGCCTGTAAAGCGGAGACCGGTCATGCTGGTCGTACCGGTGCTGTCGGCAACGCGCAGCGACGGCATCTGGCCGCGCACCGTGACGCTGCCATCGGGCAGGCTGCGCGCCACCAGGCTGCCTTGAGCCCACGCCAGTTCCTCTTTGCCGTCCTGGTATTGGCCGCCGGGCAGGGTAATACTGTAGCTGCTGCGGCCCGCGGCAGGCGGCAGGCGCTTGACCTGCAGCGGGCTGGCCGCACCCAGCACTGCCTCCACCGCCGCCAGTTGCGCCGGCGAATACTGGTTCTTGCTGGGCTGCGCCGGCTGGAAGGCTTTGCCCGGGCGGGGCGTCAGGCGCGCGCCCAGTTCACGTTTCAGGTAATCGATCGCCAGCATCGCCTTTGTGGGCGGTGCACTGGGCGGTTGCTGGGCGAAGGCGGCAGGCGCAAGGGCCAGGGCGGCCCACAGGAGAAACGGTTTTACCACGTGCGGAGGGAAGGGGCTGTTGAATCGGAGAAATATTATAGAGTCCGCGCCAGCGATAAAGATGCGCGCATTGTCACAAGCTTGGGCATAATGCTGCCCTCGCGCCAAGGAGCAGATATGACCTACGAAGAATACCTCGACGAAGTGACCACCCTGATCTTCGAAAAATACAATGTGAAGGAAGCAGCCGCCGTCAAGCTGGTGGTGGCCGCCCAGGATGCCGAATTCTTCGTGCGCCACGACGATGACAAGAAGCTGCGCACCATCGACCAGGCCCACAAGGACGCCAAGACCATTTACGAAGCGTCGCTCGGCAACAAAAAACAGGCTACCGGCCGCCCAGGTTGAGAACGCGCAAGTACAAGTCATTCAGTTAGCCGCATGCTGCTGGGACTTCCACCCATGACAGCATTGCTGTATCGCGATGCTATACTGACCTTGATAAAATTACTTCGCCATCGAGGCGCGGTTGGACAGTGGGCGGCAGATCGGCGATCATGGGACGCATGCACAACCCCCCTCATCCTGGCGAAGTGATACGCGACGGCGTGTTTGCCGAATCCGGCATGACCGTCATCGAGTTTGCGCGGCGTTTGGGCGTTTCGCGGGTTGCGTTGTCGCGGGTGTTGCATGGCCGCGCTGCCGTAAGCCCGCAGCTGGCTATCCGTTTATCTGATCTGCTGGGCGGCAGCGCCGAATCCTGGCTCCACATGCAAGCTGATTACGACATTTGGCAAGCCAGGCAGCGCACGATTGCCTGATTCACAAGCCTGTCATTTTCGCCACCTAGAATCCGCCTCGTTTTTAACTCTCAACGAGGCGGTACATGAAAAAGACGGTAACGGCAGTAACGGCAGCGGCAGCCTTGGCCGCGTGTGGCGGCAGCGGGCAGGCTCCGCTGCCTACGCTGGACGGCAAGCCGGCCCTGGTGGTGGCGCACCGCGGCGCCAGCGGCTATATCCCGGAGCAGACGGTGGAAGCCTACGCCAAGGCGATCGAGCAGGGCGCCGACGCCATTGAGCCGGACGTGGTCTCGACCAAGGACGGCGTGCTGATCGCGCGCCACGACCCCAACCTGGCCTTCAGCACCGACGTGGCCGACCACCCCGAATTCGCGGCGCGCAAACGCAAGCTGAGCGTGGATGGCGACGTGCAGGAAGGCTGGTTCGCCAGCGATTTCACGCTGGCCGAGATCAAGACCCTGGGCGGCATTTCGACCGATGCCGAACGCCCGCAGCAGTACAACGGCAAGTACAAGATTGCGACCGTGCAGGAGATCATCGACATGATCAAGAAGAGCGGCCGCAACATCACCATCTACCCCGAAACCAAGAACCCGACCTTCCACCGCCAGCAGGGCGTGCCGCTGGAAGACAAGCTGCTGGCATTGCTGGCCAATGCCGGCTGGAGCGACGCCAGCGCGCCGGTGTTCATCCAGTCCTTCGAGCCGGGCAGCCTGAAGTACATGCGCAGCAAAGGCTCCAAGCTGAAGATGGTGCAGCTGATCGATGCCGACGATGTCGACCTGAAGACCGGCGCGCTGACCTACGCCGCGCCGTACGACCGCCCGTACGACTGGGCGCAGTCGGGCGACAAGCGCCTGTTCAGCGATATGGTGACGCCGGCCGGCCTGGCCGAGATCAAGACCTATGCCGACGGCATCGGCCCGTGGAAGCGCTACATCGTCAGCGTGAAAGGCACGCTGGACGCCAGCGGCAAACTGGTGGACGTGAACGGCGACGGCAAGATCAACGAAACCGACACCACCACGCTGGCGCCGACCACCCTGGTGGCCGACGCCCACAAGGCGGGCCTGTTCGTGCATCCCTACACCTTCCGCAACGAAAAGCGCCGCCTGGCCGGCAACTACAAGGGCGACCCGGTGCAGGAGTACAAGCAGTTCTACGCCATCGGCGTCGACGGCCTGTTCACCGACTTTGCCGATACCGCCCTGGCGGCCCGCGCCGAGTACCTGAAGGAAACCGGCCGTTAGAACTTGTGGTTGTACTCGGCCGAGAAGCGCACCTGGCGTTCAGGTGCGCGGCCGAGGACCTGGCCGTAGTACGCGCTGACCTTGTTCTTGCCCGAGTTGTACACCGGATCGGTGGCCATCACGGTCTGGCGGTTGAACAGGTTGAACACGTCCGCTTTCAGCGACAGGCCCTTGATGGCCTGCGGCGTGTAGGTTGCGTTCAGCGCCACGCGGAAGTCGGTCGGCATGCGGCCGAAGGAGCCGCGCTGGGCCGGCTTCTCGTTGCAGTAGTAGGTGGCCGAGCCGTACCAGCCGCCAGGGTTGTTGTTGACGTCCAGCGCCTTCGGCAGGTTGCCGATGCAGGACTTCGGACCGCCGCTGACGATGTTGATGTTGGTGCCCACGCTCCATTCCGGATTCAGCTGGTAGTAGCCGAACGCCTTGACCACGTGCGTGTGGTTGTTGGCCAGCAGGCCGTCGGCATTGTCCATCAGCTCCGGATAGTCGAACGCGGTGGTGGCGGCGATGTCGGCCTGGCCGATATCGGAGTGCACCTGCCCTTCCATATTGCCTTCCAGGCGCGACAGCGTGTAGTTGATCTTGCCATACCAGCCGTTGCGCAGCGGGTGCTCGAGGAAGAAGTCGAGCGCGGTGTAGACGCGCTTCACCTTCGGCAGACCGATTTCCGCTGCCGTCAGCGGGATCGTGACCAGCTTGCCGTTGCGGCCCAGGTCCAGGGTCAGGGTGTTGTCGCGGCCCGGGTTGACCAGCAGGCACGGCATGCCGTAGCCGGCGGTGCTGATGTTGTTGCGCTTGGCCCAGGCATCGACCGGGCGCTGGTCGCACCAGTCCTCGATGGTGTTGCGCAGGGTGCGGTAGGTGAACTTGGCGCCGCTGGTGTAGAGCGGGCTGAGTGCCGCCTCGAAGCCCAGCGCCAGTTCATCCTGGTAGGTCGCGCCCAGGTTGGCCGACGCCACCTGGCGCGGGTCCTTCGGCTGGCCGAATTCATTGCCGGCGGAGAGCGGCGGGCTGATTTCGGTCAGGCCGGTCGGTGCGCCGGTCTTGGGATCGACCCCGGTGTAGGTGTAGTAGTGGTCGACGTGCACCGGATTGCCGGCCAGGCGCAGGGCGACGCTGGTCGGGATCTGCAGGTGGTAGCGGCCGGCATTGGCGAATACTTTCAGCGAGCTGTCGCCGCGCACGTCCCACGAAGCGCCCAGGCGCGGCGCCAGCATGTGGCGCTGCGCGGCGTAGGCAACGCCGTCGCTGTTCTTGTTGGTGAACTGCTCGTTGCGCAGGCCCAGGTCGAGCATCAGGTTGTCGGTCACCTGCCAGCGGTCCTGGATGTACTGCGCCGACTGGTCGGTTTTCGGCGATGCCGAGTCGCTCTGGTGGTAGATGTTGACGTAGTAGCCCTGCAGGCCGTAGCCGCCGCCCGAAGCCGGGCTGCGGCCACCGGTCACCGGCTCGTTCGGATCGGCCTTCAGGTAGTAGTAGGTGCCGCCGCCGGCCAGTTCCGAACCGTTGATGGAGGACACGTTGTTGCGGTCGATGCCGACGCGCAGCGCATGCCTGCCCAGCTTGTACTCGACGTCCAGGCGCAGGGTTGACTGCTTGTCCTCGGCGTTGTCCACCTGGATGGTGCCGCCGATGGTCTGCGGGTTGTTGTAGACCAGGCCCGGCACCTGGTTGCCGAGCGGTGCGCTCACCTGGTACACGCCCGGCACGTAACCTTCGCGCGATTGCGGATAGGTGGATTTGAAGCGGCCGGCCAGCGCGGTGACGGTCAGGTTGTCGGTCAGGAAGCCGGTGTACTTGAGGATCGAGTCGTCGGTCTTGGCCGCGTCGCCGGTGGTGCCGCCGGCGCGCACATTGTTGCGCGTCAGGGTGGCGTAGTCGAAGCCAAAGTTCTGCTGCTTGCGCTTGTACTCGTCGTGGATCTGGGTGAATTCCAGGCGGTGCTCGTCGCTGATGTTGTAATCGAGCTTGAGCATGTAGCGCGGGGTGTTGGTGGCGCGCTCGGTCCAGCCGTTGGTCTTGTTCAGCGAGTCGGAGTTCTTGCTGATGTAGTCCGTGGTGAAGCGGTCCATCTCCACGTTGGCGAACATGAACAGCTTGTCCTTGACCAGCGGGCCGCCGACGTAGGCGCTGCCGAAGACGTCGTTGGCGGTGTTGTTGCCGCGGTAGGTCAGCAGCTTGCCGTCGGTGGCCGGATTGGCGCCGGTGTTCGGGTAGAAGGTGTCTTCCGGCTTGGCGCGCAGCGCGTTCGGCGTGTACTGCAGCACGGCGCCGGCTTCCCAGGTGTTGGTGCCGCTCTTGGTGGTGATGTTCACCACGCCGCCGGTGGAACGGCCGAATTCGGCGCTGTAGCCGCCGCTCAGGATCTGCGCCTGGGCGATGGCGAAAAAGGGCAGGGTGGTGGAGCCGATCTGGCGGTACACATTGGTGACCGGGAAGCCGTTGATGTAGTAGGCGTTCTCGCTGACGCCGGCGCCGCCGAAGCTGTCGCCGCCCAGGCGCGGGTTGCCGCGCGTGGTGCTCGGCGCCAGCTGGATGATGCCGGCGATGCTCTGCGCAATCGGCAGCGCGTTGAGCTGGCGCGCGGTGAACACGGCGCCGTTGTTGGTGTTGCTGACGTCGATGGTCGGACGGCGGCTGGTGACCGTCACGGCCTGGATCGCTTCGAACGACGCTTCCACACCCTGGCCGATCAGCGCCTCCACGTCCAGCGCGCGGGTAACGCTGCCATCGCACACCAGCATCACCTTGTAGGCGCCGGGCTGCATCGAGTTGGCCGTGTAGCGGCCGCTGGCATCGACGCTGACGGTGCGGCGCGCGCCGGTGGCGGTGTTTTCCAGCACCACGCTGGCGCCTTTGCAGTTGGCGACCTGGCCGAAGATGGTGCCGGTGGCGTTGGACTGGGCAAAGGCGGGTGCGGCAAATGCCGTGGCGAGGGCGTGTGCAATGATGGTCAAGCGCACACGTTGGGAAGGGTTCTTCATTTCGTCTCCTGAGGTGGCAAAAAAACGGCCGCGCGAACGCGGCCGATAAAGACATCCTAGGGAAGATGCAGATGGCGATCTAATGAATCTTTAATCGCTTTTAATACCGAAAACGTGATGGGGTGCGCGCTTTCATTCGGGCACAGTCACCAGCAGCGGGGCCTTGCCGTCCCACGCCTGGTCGAGCAGGGTCTTGCCGTTGTGGCGCACCAGCACCTGCTGGCCGCCTTTGCCGCCCTTGGCGCGCGTGGTGACGATGTCGATGCCGCTGCCGTCCGTGCCGGCGCCGAAGGCGCGTATATGCCGCAGCGCCATGCGCGGCCAGCCCTGCGGCAGGCGCGGCGCGATGGTGAAGCTGCGCAGGCTGGTGGCCTCGATGCCGAACAGGCCTTCCGTGATGACGCGCGCATACAGCCCGCTTTCCGCCGACAGGTGGCGCTGCTGGCCTTCCGGCCACGCCTCCACCGCATACGGCACGTGGTCGCCCAGCAGGCGGCGGTTGGAGTAGTAGCGCAGGTAGGGCATGGTGCGTTCCAGCTCGCCGGCCTTCAGCAGGCCGCGCAGGGCGTACAGCGTGGCGCGGTCCCAGAACGTCTTGTCGCCGGCTTCGGTCAGCACGCCGTTCTCGGTCCACAGCTGCGGCGACAGCAGCGCGTCGACCGTGCCGGGCAGGCGTTCGGTGATGCCGAGCGCCAGCGGCAGCGCGATCCAGGCGCGCAGCTTGTCGTTGCCGTCGTAGTAGCGGTAGGTGTCGTAGCCGGCCATGCGCGCGCCGAAATAGCGCTCAATGGCGCCGCGCTGCTGTTGCGCTTCCTGCTGCAGGGCGCTGGCGCGCTGCCGGTCGCCCAGCGAGGCCACCAGGCGCGCCGCCCCTTGCAGCCCGCCGTAGGCCAGTACATTGGTCGACAGGTTGGCTTTGCCGGCCGGGAAGCGGCCTTCCAGCTCATCGCTGTCGGAGTGGACGATGCCTTGCGCGTCGCGCTTGCGGCGCGTGAACTCCAGGCACCAGTCGATCAGCGGCAGCAGCTGGCGCGCGGTGCCGGCGTCGCCCTGCGCCAGCGCGAACTGGCTGGCGCCGTAGGAAATCATGGCGCAGTCGCCGCGGTCGCCGGCGCCGTTCCAGAAGCCGCGCCCCTCGGCGATGATGGAGGAGGGGATCGGCTTGTAGTCGGCGTTCATGTAGCGCGCGAACAGGCCGAAGCTGGTCATGGCGCTTTGCACGGCGGCGCGGTCGCCCAGGTAGGGGAAGAAGGGGTTCACATACTCGGCCTGGTCGTTGGCCCAGACCGCGGCGTAATAGCGCGTGCCGCCGGGACCGTGCAGCAGGCCGCCGCGCGTGGCGAACACGCTTTCGGCGGCGCGCACCTTGGAGAAGGCGAACATGGCGTCCAGCGCCGGCTCCGGTGTTTCCAGCACCAGGCTGGCGCGCCATTGCGCCACTTTCTGCGCCCGCTCCTGCAGCGCTTCGCCGCCGTCCACGTACACCATTTCGTTCTGCAGGCGGCCGCTGATGATGACGTCGACGTGCACGCGCGCGCCGGGCGCCAGCACGCCCTCGCGCGCCGGCGAGCGCACTTCCACCACGTAGGCGCCGTGCGTGCCGCGCTCGGCCAGCGTGGTCTCGCTGCGTTCCAGCGCGCCGAAGCGGTAGCGGCGCGCGGCCGTGCCGGTATTGGCCAGCTCCAGGCGCTCCACCAGCGCCGGCTCGTCGGGCGAGGGCGCCAGGGTGCGCGTCAGCTGCAGCCCGGGCGCCAGCTGCGATTGCAGGGCCAGGCGGCCGTCGAAGCGCACCTGGCGCAGGCGCTCGGTGGCCGCCGGCTGGCCGTCGATCTCCAGCGTGGGCGTGGCTTCGGCGCCGAATTTTCGGATCAGGCTGGCGTGCGTGTCGTCCGGGATGGTGCGCAGCATCGGCCACACCACGGTGCGCGACAGCAGCAGCGAACCGTCGGCCTGGCTGCCATAGTCGACCACGGCCGACACCTGGCGCCCGCTCATCTCCAGCTGGTCGCGGTGGGCGTCCTGCACCTCCCAGCGGATGGCGTCGCCGTCGATCCGCCAGCGCGGCGTGAACGGGATCGGCATCGCGCCGGCCACCGCGCCGTCGGCACGCGTTACTCGGCCCGGCCGCTTGGCGCCGTCGGTGCGCGCCGCAGCGCCGCTGCCCGCCTGGCTGCGCAACTGCGCCTTGCCGGCCGGCGCCAGCGCGCCGTCGCCGGTCGCCGCGCCGCTGCCGCCGGCAGCGGCCATGGCGGCGATAGCGGCAGCGAGGGCGACCGCGCGCACCTGGAATTTGCTTTGCATAGTGTTCTCCTTACTTCTTCTTGCGGATAATCGCAGCCCAGCCGCCGCCCGGCGCCAGCTGCATGGTCAGGCGGCTGGCGCGCGTCACGCTGGCGCTGCCCTGCTGCACGTCGATCGCGAAGACAGCCGCATTCGGCCCGTCCGCCATGCTCTCGAGCTGGTATTCGCCATCGCCCAGGAAGGACAGGTCCAGCTCCAGGTCGCGCCCATCGGCCCCGGTCATGGCGCCCACATACCAGGTATCGCCATGGCGGCGCGCCATTGCCACATAGCGCCCCAGCTGCGCATGCAGCACGCGGCTCTCGTCCCACTCCACCGGCACCTGGCGGATGAACGCCAGCGAGGAAGCATTGGCGCGGTACTGCGAAGGGCTGTCGGCCAGCATCTGCAGCGGGCTCTCATAGATCACATACATGGCCAGCTGGTGCGCGCGCGTGCCCTGGCTCATGGGACGGTCGAAACTGGCCACGAAATCCTTGCGGTGGGCATTGCTCATGGCGCCCGGCGTGTAGTCCACCGGCCCGGCAAACATGCGGATGAAGGGCAGGGTGACGTCGTGTTCCGGCGTCTGCTTGTCGCTCCACTTATTGTTCTCCAGCCCCTTCACGCCCTCGAAGGTCAGCACGTTGGGCCAGGTGCGCTGCAGGCCGCTCGGCTTGAAGTTGCCGTGGAAGTCCACCAGCAGGCGGCGCGCCGCCGCTTCCTTCGCCACACGCTCGTAGTAATTCACCATCCACTGGTCGGAACGCTGCATGAAGTCGACCTTGATGCCGGCCGCGCCCCAGCGCGCGAACTGGTCCAGCGCCGCCGTCATCTGCGCGTCGAGCGTCTTCCACGACACCCACAGGATGATGCCCACGCCGCGCTGGCGGCCGTAATCCATCAGCTCCTGCATGTCGATTTCCGGCTTCACGGCCAGCAGGTCGCCCAGCTTGTACCAGCCCTCATCCATGATGATGTATTCCAGCCCGTTCTCCGCCGCGAAATCGATGTAGTGGCGATAGGTGCGGGTATCCAGGCCGGACTTGAACGGCACGCCGTACAGCTTGTTGCCGTTGTACCAGTCCCACGCCACCTTGCCCGGTTTGATCCAGCCGGTCTCCTTCAGCTCCTGCGGATCGGCCAGCAGGTAGGGCATCTGGTTCAGCAGCAGGCCGCCGGCATCGGCCGCGATGCCCAGGATGCGCCATGGGAAGGCGCGCTTGCCCGCCGTGCGCGCGATGTACGGCGCCTCCTGCGAGACCGGCACATTGCGGTCGTCGCGCGCGATATCGGCCAGCGCCACCTTCGGGAACACCGCGCGCAGGCCGGCCGGCTCGCCGCGCAGGTAGAGGCCGGGATAGTCGCGCAGCCCCGACTCGGTATACACGATATGCACGCCGCCGCCCTGCACCAGGGCCGGCACGCCGACCAGCTTGCCCGCCGCCTCGGCCACCGGCATCGGCTGGTAATAGTGCTCGTTATGCGACTGCATGGACTTTTCCTGCGGCCAGTACAGCGTATCCTGCGCCCGCACGTTGACGCCGGCCTGTTCGTCCTCCACCGTCACCTGGCCCGGCAGGCTGGTGCGGAAGCGGTAGGCCACGCCTTCGTCATACGCGCGCACTTCCAGCGCGTAGCCGCCGGCAAAATCCAGCTGCAAGGCGTTGTAATGGTCGCGCACCACGCGCGACTTCTGCGCCACCACCGGGCGCACGGTGGCGTCCACGCTGTGGCGCTGCTGGCCGGTCAGGCGCGGCTTGTCGCCCAGGGTGCCGATGCCGCTCAAGGTCATGCCGATCGGCGTCGGCAGCACCAGCGGCACGCCGCGATGGCTGACCGAAAACGCCAGGCGCTCGCCAGTATCGATGGTAACGCGCAGCTGGCGGTCGGGCGAGCTGAGTTCGAGGGAGCGCGCCGCCAGGCTGGCCAGCGGCGCGATCAGGAGCAGCGCGCCGGCCAGGCCGCGCGCGAAGAATTGCTTTCTCAAGGGATGTCTCCGGATAGTCTTGTGCCAGGCCATGCTAAGCGCGCCAGGCGATGCCAATCCAATGACTTTTTATGCGATTTCGATATCGAATGCGGTATCCATGGATGGCGCCAGCCCCGCCGCCGCCGGCAGCGGCACCGGCACCACGGTTGGCGGCTGCGGCGCCGTCGCCTCGCTGCGGATCGCCTGCAGCAGCAGTTCAGCGCCCGGCGACAGGATGCGGTCGCGCCGGCGGATGATGCCGAACGCGTCCATGCGGCAGTCCAGCTCCAGCGGCAGGATGGCCAGCAGGCCCAGCTCCTGGTAGCGCAAGGCCACGTCGGCCGACATCACGTTCAGCGCATCGCTCATCTGCAGCATGCTGGTGATCAGCACGATCTCGCTGGTATCGACCACATCGACCGGCGGCTCCAGGCCCACGTTGTGGAACAGCTGGTCGAAGCGCTGGCGCAGGATGCTGCCCGGCGGCGGCGTGATCCACGGCGCCTGCGCCAGGTCGCGCAGGGTCAGGTCGCTGCGCGCCGCCAGCGGATGGCCGGCGCGCGCCACCGCCACCACCGGCTCCGGCGCCAGCTCCTCGTACTGCAGGTTGGCATGGTCGTGGAAGGTGGTCATGCGCGCCAGCAGGAAGTCCAGCGTGCCGCGCTCCAGCCGCTCCAGCAGCTCGTTGCTGGACTCGATCTGCACCCCGATGCGCAGCTGCGGCACCTGCTGTTTGACGCGCGTGATGGCGCGCGGCAGCAGGCGCAGGGCAGGGGTCATGACGCTGCCCACATCGACCTGGCCCGCCAGGCCCGACTTGAGCGCAACGATATCCTCATGCGCGCGCGCCAGGCTGGTGAGCGCCATGCGCGCATGGCGGATCATGCTCTCGCCGTAAATGGTCGGCTCCATGCCGCGCGGCAGGCGCTCGAACAGCGAAATGCCAAGCATGTCCTCCAGGTCCTTGAGCTGCTTGGAGGCGGCCGGCTGCGTCATGCACAGCGCCTCGGCGGCGCGGTGGATATTGCGCTCGTCGTCGATGGCGATCAGCAGCAGCAGTTGGCGCGTCTTCAGGCGCGCACGCAGGAACCAGTTCGGATTGATGGCATTCATGGCTGTCTCTTTCGTTTTGTACGCCGTTTTTAACATACATAAATTGATATCAGTGTTGTCCAAATGTTGATTGGACTCATATCCAGCGCGCCCCTAACATAATCGGCACAATTCTCACGAAGGAAGTGCATGGCATACCAGTGGCGGACGGATTTGGGCAGCACAGCGCGCGCGCTGACAGCGCATTGCGACACCCTGGGTGAAGGCGTGCATTGGTGCGCCGACAGCCAGCGCCTGTGGTGGACCGATATCGAAGGCGCCGCGCTGTATTCCTGCGCCAGCAACGGCAGCATGCTGCGCCGCTGGGAGATGCCGGAGCGCGTCGCCTCGCTGGCGCCCACTTCGCGCAGCGGCGTGATCCTGCTTGGCATGGCATCGCGCCTGGCCCTGTTCCAGGTGGCCGACCGCAAGATCCACACCCTGCACCGGCTCGAACTGGCGCCAGGCGTGCGCGTCAACGACGGCCGTTGCGACCGCAGCGGGCGCTTCGTCTTCGGCACCATGAACGAAGCGCCGGGCCACGCCCCGCTGGGCCGCTTCTATCGCCTGAACCGCGACCTCACGCTCGAAACGCTCGACCTGCCGGCCGTGGGGATCGCCAACAGCATCTGCTTCTCGCCCAACGGCGACACCATGTACTTCTGCGACTCGCGCGATTCGCGCATCCTGTGCTGCGACTATCCCTCGCTGGCCCATATCCGCGTCTTCGCCACGCTGGCCATCGGCGTGCCGGACGGCGCCTGCGTCGATGCCGGCGGCCACCTGTGGACCGCGCAATGGGGCGGCTGGCAGCTGGCGCGCTACACGCCGCAAGGGGAACTGGAGCGCACCTTGCCCCTGCCGGTGGCGCAGCCAAGCTGCGTCTCGCTGGGCGGGGAAGGGCTGGACGAGCTGTTCGTCACCAGCGCCCGCCAGTCGCTCACGCCGGCCCAGCTGGCACTGCAACCGCGCGCCGGCGCCTTGTTCCGCGTCTCCGTGATGGAAGTGCGCGGCCTTGCCGAAAGCCGCTTTGAATTCCATGCACACTAAGCTCCTGCACCTGCGCCACGGTGCGCTGCGCGCCCAGCTCGCTCCCGGCATCGGCGGCTCGATCGCGCGCTTCTACAGTGAGCTGGGGGACGGCCGCCGCTGGCACTGGCTGCGTCCCGCCACCGACGGCGCCCTGCGCGCCCGCGACGCGCGCGCCATGGCCAGCTTCCCGCTGCTGCCGTTCTCCAACCGCCTGCGCGAGGGCCGCGCCACCTATCGCGGCCGCGCCATCGCGCTGCAGCCGCACGACAGCACCGCACCGCATGCCCTGCATGGCCTGGGCTGGCAGTTGCCGTGGCAGTCCAAGCGCATCGCGCCGGCCCACGCGCGCCTGAGCCTGGGCTACGAGGGCACGGCCGGCTGGCCCTGGCCGTTCCAGGCCACGCAGGATATCCGCCTGGACGACCAGGGACTGCTGCTCGAACTCTCCATCCGCAATCTCGGCACCAGCCCGATGCCGGTCGGCCTGGGCCACCATCCCTACCTGCCGCGCCGGCGCGGCACGCGCCTGGCCGCCGACCTGGCCGGCATGTGGGCGACCGACGCCGACTGCCTGCCGACGCAGCTGGAGCAGCCGCCCTTGCTCAACCAGCTGGCGCGCGGCCGCACCTTGCAGGGCCTGCACCTGGATAACAACTTCTGCGGCTGGCAGGGCGTGGCACGGGTCGACTGGCCAGCCAGCGGCTTCCACCGCCACGCCGCCCTGACCCTGCGCGCCCAGGCGCCCCTAACCCTGCTGGCGCTCTACCTGCCGCCGCAGGCGCCCTGGTTCTGCGTCGAGCCGGTCAGCAACTGCACCGACTGGCTCAACCTGGACGGCTACCCGCCCGAAGCCACCGGCGGCAACGAGCTGGCGTCGGGCGCCACCCTGCACAGCACCCTGCGCTTTGAGACTTTTATGAAGTAAGCCGCGCGCCACCCTTCTGCCGAGCTCGGTTAATATGACGCCCTTTCGCAATAACGGCGGCAGAAGTAATGAAGTTTGGTGTTATCAATTTTCTAAAAGCAGGCGCGGCACAATTGATTGTTTTGCACCATCTGGCCTTTTACGGCCCGATGTCCGACCATGTGCGCCTGATGCTGCCCGAGCTGGTCGACTGGCTGGCTGGCAGCGCCCGCATCGCCGTGCAGGTCTTCCTGGTGGTGGGCGGCTTCCTCGCCGCCAAATCGCTGGCACCGCAGGCGCAGCCCGGCATCGCTGACCCGCTCGGCGCCATCTGGCGCCGCTACCTCAAACTGGCGCCACCCTTCATCGCCGCCACCTTGTTGGCCGCTGCCGCCACCGCGCTGGCCAGCAGCTGGATGACGCACGACTCCATTTCCGACCCCGCCACGCTGGGGCAGCTGGCAGCCCACGCCTTGCTGTTGCAAAGCGTGCTCGGATACCCCGCGCTGTCGGCCGGCGCCTGGTACGTCGCCATCGATTTCCAGCTGTACGCGCTAGTGGTGATGATGCTGTGGCTGTCCCGGCGCCGCGCCTGGATGTTGCCGCTGCTGGTGGCGACAGGCTGCGCGCTGTCGCTGCTGCACTTCAACCTTGACCCCGATTGGGACAACTGGGCGCCGTACTTCTTCGGCAGCTACGCGCTCGGCATGGCCGCATGGTGGGCCAGCGACCCGCACCGCAAAACCAGCGCCGCACTGCTGATGCTGGCCGCCTGCATGCTGGCCCTGGTGGCGCTGGTGGTCGATTTCCGCAGCCGTCTCGCACTGGCCCTGGTGGTGGCCTGCGTGCTGGTGCTGTTCGGCCGCATGCGCACGGCAGGAGAGGGACGCGGCTGGGCCACGATCGACTGGCTGGCGCAGATTTCCTACGCCGTGTTCCTGATCCACTTCCCGGTCAGCCTGCTGGTGAACGCCGCCTTCACCCGCTTCGTGCCGCCCGAGCCGGAGCTGCAAGGCCTGGGCATGCTCACCGCCTGGGCCGCCAGCCTCGCCGCCGGCGCCGCCTTCCACCGCTGGATCGAAGTGCCGCTGGGCCGCTACTTCAGCGCCCCACGCAGCGCTATCGCTGGCCGCGCAGCGACGGCATGATGTCGTCCAGGCGCGCCACGCTGAATGTCGGTCGCGCCTCGCTGTCGTTGGCCTGCCGGTTCGGGTTGAACCAGCAGCTGTCGATGCCGAAACGGTTGGCGCCGAGGATGTCCGCATCGAGCCGGTCGCCGATGATGATGGTCGACTCCTTGGCAAAGGTGCGCGCCATATTCGTGGCGAATTCGAAGAAGCGGCTATCCGGCTTGGCGTAGCCGCAGGCCTCCGACGTTGCGGTGAACGAGATGTAATCGCCCAGTCCCGAGCTGGCGATGCGGCGGTCCTGGATATGCGCCACGCCGTTGGTGATGATGCCCACTTCGCCCACCTCCGCCAGGGCCTCGCACACGCGCCGGGCACCATCCACCAGCACCACCGTTTCCGACAGCGACTCCAGGTAGCGGTGGCTCGCCGCCGCCGGATCAATCTCCAGTCCATTCGCGTCAAAGGTGCGGCGGAAACGCTCCACCTTGAGGAACTCCTTCGTCACCGTGCCCGCTTCGAACGCGCGCCACAGTTCCGTATTAAACGCCTGGTACTGCTGGAACAGCCCATCGACCGGCTGCCCGAAGCCCAGGCCGCGCATGACGCGCTCAAACGAGAGTTTTTCCGAAGCGCGGAAGTCGAGCAGGGTGTCGTCAAGGTCAAACAGGAAGAGATTGTGCTTCATCGGGATTTGCGGCTATGCTTGCGCGGTTGTCAGACTTGTTAGTAATGCTGGATGAAATCTCGATCGACGCAACTTAGCACCAAGCTGCTGTACATCGTAGCGGCAATCGCCATCGTGCTGAACTGGTACAACTCCCCGGACAATGGCGCCCGCCATTTTACCCTCGCGGTGGCGGGGCTGTTCGTATTCGTGGCAATCAAGGGAGGCTGGGGTAATGCTTTCGTCAACCGGCTATCGGAGCTGCTGGCGATGGTTTTCCTTGGCGTGCTGGCCATTAAGTACTTCCTCTAGATGATGCCGGGCCGCAGAACTTAGTAAAGGGTGGTCCTCTGCCGCTCCGGCAGCTCCCGGTCGTATTGCTCGGCATTGATCTGCGCGTTGCTGAAAGCGGCCAGCATGGTGCCAGGACTCGGTAGCTTGGCCGTCCCCCCAGCCGCCGTGCCCTGCCACAAGCGCGAGCGCTGGATCGCTCGCGCGCACTGGAAGTAGGCCGTCTCCACGCGGATCACCAGCACGCACTTGGGCTGCTTGCCATCGACTGCAAAGCGCTCCAGCAGTTCCGGTGCGACGCTGATGCGCGCCGTGCCGTTCACCCGCAGCGTCTCGCCCACGCCGGGGATCAGGAACAGCAATGCCATGCGCGGGTCGGCGATCAGGTTGCGCAGGCTATCCACACGATTGTTGCCGCGCCGCTCGGGCAGGAGCAGGGTATGCTCGTCCTCCACCACCACAAAGCCCGGCGCATCGCCGCGCGGCGAGGCATCCAGCCCGCCTGGCCCCGACGTTGCCAGCACGGCGAACGGCGATGCTTCGACCATGGCGCGGTAATGCGGATGGATGAAGGACTGCTCTTTCTGGATCGACGCCTGACCTACCTCGCCGAACAGCGCTTCCAGTTGTTCCAGGGTGTCGATCACGCCGGATGCGGAAAGGGGATTCACTTGCTTGTGTCCTTGGATGGTGAAGAAGAGTAGGGATTCTACCGCCTATGCAGGTCATGCCGGTCCATCAGCTCAATGATCCAGTCGATGAACACGCGCAGCTGTTTGCGGACGTAGCGGTTGGGCGGATATGCCACGTGCAGCGGCATGGACTCAATGTGCCATTCGGTGAACAGCGGCACTAGTGCGCCGCTGGCGACGTGTGCGTTAGCCATGTACTTCGGCAGCCATAGCACGCCCAGCCCCGCCAGTCCGGCGGTGAGGTAAGCGTTGCCGTCATCGATCGCCAGGAAGTAGCGGCCGCTGACTTTAACGCGCTCTCCGGATTTTTCCATCTCGTATGGCAAACCGTTCCGCCAGCGGTAGTGGACGATGCGGTGGCCGGGGTTATGCAAATCGTCTGGATGCGCCGGCGCCCCGGCCTGGGCCAGGTAAGATGGCGCCGCGTATACGCCCAATTGCAGGTCTGCGATGCGGCGCGCAACGAGGGAGTTGTCTTCGATTTCGCCGCCGCGCACCACGCAATCCACGTTGTCGCCAATGAGGTCGACTTTACGGTCGCTGGCGCCGACTTCGAGCTGGATGTCCGGGAAGCGGGCGTGGAATTCAGGCAGCGCCGGAACAAGGATGATGTTGGCAAATGGGCTTGGCACATCCACCCGCAGCAGGCCGCGAGGCGCGCTGGATTCGGTGAGGATGTTGTCTTCGATATCGTCAAGCTCGGCCAGCAGGCGGATCACCCGCTCGTAATAGGCGGCACCGGCCGTCGTCACGTTCACTTTGCGCGTTGTCCGGTTGAGCAGCTTGATGCGCAGGCTGGCTTCCAGCTGCTGCACCAATTGCGTGACCGTGGTCTTGCTTACCTCCAGCGTTTCCGCAGCTTTGGTAAAGCTGCCTGCCTCAACGACTCGGACGAATGCGCGCATGCCCTCGAGTTTGTCCATAGTTTGGAATTCTCAAACAGAGTAGTAATGTTTTTGCAGTTTATCCGAATGATCGGCGGAACTATAGTGTTCGCACGTTTATCAACAGGAGAAAACATCATGAAAACGCGCGAAACCATCTTCCCCGCCGGTCGGCATGAACTCTACGCAGTCCATAAATATTCCGCGGCGATCCGGTCGGGGGACTTGCTGTTCGTCTCGGGGCAGGTCGGCAGCCGCACCGACGGCACGCCGGAGCCGGAATTCGAAGCGCAGGTGCGCCTTGCGTTTGCCAACCTGAAGGCGACGCTGGAGGCGGGCGGATGCGGGCTGGCCGATATCGTGGACGTTACGACTTTCCACACCAATCCGGAAAGCCAGTTCGAGACGGTCCTGGCGATGAAGGACGAGATGTTTCCCCAGGCGCCTTATCCGAATTGGACCGCTGTTGGCGTGACCTGGCTGGCGGGCTTCGACTTCGAGATCAAAGTCATTGCCCGCATTCCGGGCTGACAATGGCATGGGCATACCGCCCGGCCTGCACCGCCAGCCCTGGCTGTGCTTTTACTGCGGCTTGCCAGTGCCCAGCTTTGCCAATTGTTCGCGCGCATATCCTGCGCTTGAATGGTTGGGCGCCAGTTCCAGGAAGCTGGCGTAGGCTTTGCGGCTCCGCTCAAGATCGCCTTGCCGCTGCTGCGCATCGCCCAGGTTCAGGTAAGCGATGGCGCGCGAAGCATCGATCTTGATCGTGTTCTCGAACCAGCGTGCCGCCTCCGCATACTTGCTTTGTTTGAAGTACACGAAGCCCAGATTGTTGGCCGCAAGGCCGAAGTCCGGACGGTGCTTCAACGCCTCGGTGAAGGCCGCTTCCGCCTGCGCATACTGTTTTTCCTTATACAGCTGCAGGCCACGGTCATTCGCGCGCTGCGCCAGCTGGCGGCTGGATGCGTCCACCGGCTTCGGTGCGGCCAGCTTCTGCTCTTCGCCTTGCAGGTTCTTCACGACGACGCTGTTGCCGTCGGCCTGCTGGCGGCGACCCGTGTCAAGTTTGCTGTTCAGGGCAATAGCTTCCGGCGAGAGCTGAGCGCTGCCTTCGCTCAGGAACTCGGCTTCCGCAGGCAGCTGGAACACAAACTCGCCACCCTCCGAACCTGGCAGGCTGCCAAAGGCCGGCGTCTGCTGCGACACGCTGGCCACGGCCGGCGCAACGTAGGCCGCCAGTTCGGTAGCGGTGATCATGCCGTCGCTATTCAGGTCCGCCTTGCCGCCCAGCGCCTGCAGCAGCGTCCAGGTGAAGACCGAATGGCCATTGGGGCCGCCATCCGCCACCATCTGGTCGGCGCCGCCTGCGGTCAGCATTTGGCGGCCAATGCGGCGCGCATTGTCGCGCAGGAAGGCCGAAGTTCCGCCCGCGCGGGTCAGGCCAAGGCCGCTATAGCAGGCGTCCATCACGAACAGCAAGTGCTTGGAGTTCACGCTCTCGGCGATGTTCTGCAGCTCCGACATGGGGATGGCATCCACGCTGACTTGCTGCGGGTCGGAATCCACCGGGACGATGTAGCCCAGGCTGCGGCCGGAGCTTAGCTGGCGGGTCGCACCATGGCCGGCGAAGAAGACAAAGATCCGGTCATCCTTTTTCAGCTTGGCGTTCGCCAGCTTCTCATGGAAGAGGGCGAGGATGTTGTTGCGGGTCGCCTCGCCATTGGACAGGGTGAAAACGCGGCTGCTGTCGAAACCGAAGCGGTTGACCAGCGTGTCGCGGATCGCCTTTGCATCCTGCACCGCGTACTGCAGCTTGGGCCATTTCTGGTATTCGTTGATGCCGATGACCACCGCATAGCTGTCGGCATAACCGGTGCTGACGGCGACTTTATCGGGTGCCGGCTTGCCGGCCTTGGTGATCGTGAATTCGCTGCCGTCCCAGGTGGCGAAGCTGTAGCCATCGGCCACCAGCTTGTCCAGCACCAGCGGCAGCGTTTTAACGGTGCGTTCGTGGATATCGTGGAACAGGATGATGCCGCGCTTTTCCTTCTCCACCAGATCCAGTACGCGGCTGGCGATGGACGTGGGCACCGGATCGGCCCAGTCGAGCGAATCGATATTCCACATGACAGAGCGCAGGCCCAGTTTGTTCAGCACCGCCAGCCCTTCGGCATTGCGCGCGCCGTAAGGGAAGCGGAACAGCGGCGAGCGGCGCGTATCGACCGCCTTCAGCAACTGGTCCGCCTGGGCGATCTCGCCAAATAGCTGGTCGCCTTTTTCCTTGGACAGCAGGGCATGGCTGTAACTGTGGTTGGCCAGCACATGGCCGCCTTCCAGCAGGCGGCGGCTGGCGGCTGCGTTTTTGCTCAGCGCCTCCTTGCCCTTGGCATCGACCTGGCCCAGGTTTTTCCCGACCTGGAAGAACACGGCCGGCACGCCATATTGCTTGAGGATGGCCGCCACTTCGTCGGTGTAGGTGGCATGTGGACCATCGTCGAAGGTCAGCAGCACGGTTTTCGGTGGCAGGGAGCGGCCGAAATCCTCCGCTGCGGTTTCGTCGCCGCCAGGCTTGACTGGATACGGCACGATGACGCCGTAGTCCTTCATGATCTGTTCGCGGCTGAAGAGCTTTTTCAAATGCTCGACATACGCATCCCACCGTTCGCGTTTCGGCACGATGGCGCGCTGGTCGAAGCGGGCGAAGATGCCTTGCAGCTCCTTGTCGTACTGGCGTTCGATATCCTCCAGCGCCGCCAGGTCTTCGCTGACGCGCTTGTGCAGCTTGATGCCGGGCAGCGTCTGGTTCAGGGCGGCCAGGCGCTGCATCTCGACCAGCACTTCGCGGAAGGCGAGGCGGTCGGCGTCGTACAGGTCGGAAGCGGATTCGATGTAAGTCAGCAGGATGTCATAGGCCGCGTCGCGCTGGGACGCCGGCGCTTCCTGCAACTTCGCCAGCAATTGGCGCACCTTGCCGTAGCGCTCGACGTTCTCGTGGAAGAGGACCTGACCAACCTGGGCCGCCGCCTTGCGGTCCGGCTCCGACATGGATTTTTCTTCCGCCAGCAGGACGATGATCTTGCGGTAGCTGGCCAGGATACTTTGCAGCTCGGCCTCGATAGGGGCATGCGGATTGACGGCTTCGGGCGCTACCGCCGCCACCGCTGGTTGCGTGCCGCGTGTTTTATAGAAGGCGGCGCCTGCCGCAGCAGCGGCGACGATGGCCGCGCCGATTATGAGGGGTTTGGAGAACTTCAAAGGTGTACTGCCTGGTGGACAAAGAACGGCAGCATATCATCTTGCACTGATGAAAAGTGCGCGGATTCTCACGCCATTGGCATCGCTGTACGGAAGCGAAAGGCCGGCGGGGTGCGAGAACCCTGCCGGCCATAGGGCAAATGAAGCCAGGCCTCTTTATCTAATGTGCGCGCTGAAAGTAGGGCTTGAACGCTTCCTGCATTTCAGGCGACAAGCGATGAAAGTCAATACGCTGCTTCCTGATTTGGGCACGCAGACCTTGCGTACCTCCTGCAGCGCGTGCCAGGCGCGTTACCAGATCCTGGGCGAGTTCTTGTAGTACTTCCCGCGGAATTTGCCCTGGGTCGCGCACCGCAAACGTTTCCCGCGCCGGATCGCCATGACACTCGGTGCCGGAGACCTTATAAACTCCGCCATCGACGTGTTGAAGATACGGGCGCTGGTCCGGTGTTGGGGTGCGGCGCTTCGAATACCCGTTAGTGAGGTAATAGGTAGCGGTCGAATCCTTGGCAACACCGAAGATCCATTGGCGTGTGGCCCACGTCTCGTTGTCGGCCATCTGCTCGCACAGTGCACGTACATCTTCAGGCACAGCATCCAGTTTGATGCCCGTTAAAGGAACCCGCAGGCCCAGGATGGGATCACGCAAGAATTGCGGAGGATGTTTGCTTTCTTGTGCGCTCGCGCTGGCGCAGACGACCGCCAGGAGAACGGCTACGCACCTGCTCTTAATAGCGGTAGACAACATGGCTTGGTCTTTCTGCTCGGTATCCGGGACCTGCCCAGAAGTCACTTTGAATGAAATCGGAAATCCAGCTGCTCCCATCGTATCCGGCAACGTGTCCGTTCTGATTGCCTCCGGCATACGGTTGCATGACCATAACGTCTCCCCTCATAAAATGAAAGGTGTCCGGGTTGTCGACTGTAATTGCATGGAAGCCGATTTGAAGTAGAACCGGGCCGAAGTCTTTACCCGACGGCGCATACTGTGTAATTTGCGCCCCGGCAGCCTGAAGCGCCATGCGTACATACTTCGCGCATTTTCCCTGCCCAAACCCCGGGAGCGCATTGCTCCGCAGATGCTGCGCAAACTGATCCAGATTAAGTGGCATGACCAGCCTTTAAGCGATCTTGTTGGTGGCCAGATCCCAGCCGCCAGAGGTATTGCCGCCAGCACCACCGCTAATCTTCTGTTGCGTGTATTTCCACTTCACTTTCGAGAATTTCAAATTGACGTTCTCTGTCAGAAGCGTGTCGCTTCCGCCCAAGTGCGGGGTCACCATGCTGATCAGGACGTTTTCGAGCTCAATGTCGAAATACTTCACGCGATCGCCGTTTGCATCGGCCCGGAAGAATTCAAACTTGGCTTTCGGGATGGTCTTACCGGAAGCGCATGTTTGCAGCAGGATGGGGGACGACATATCACTGAACTTGGAAAACGAGATGTCAGACAGTTCCGCGCGTTCGGCAGTGTGGCCGCCGCCAGTCGATGCGGTAGCGCTTTTCGGCTGGTGCACGCCCCAGTGGATGCCCCTGACTTCGATCCATTCTTTGTGTTTGTCGTCTTGGGATTCGCCTTTGATACCATCGATTTGCAGATATACGTCAATTGCCATAATTTCCTCATGAAGAATAAACTTTGCGAATGTTAAAAATTTAGCAATAGTAAAATTATAGCTATGAAATTATTTGAGTGATTGGTTGGCGCAAGTCAATCGTGCGCGCCTCAGTGGGAGGGCGATTTGCCCCCGAGTTGGGATTGAAAATGGGCCAGAAAACAAAAAAGCCCCTGAACCGAAGTTCAGGGGCTTCTCTGCGTATCTTGGTAGGCCGTGCGGGGCTCGAACCTGCGACCAACGGATTAAAAGTCCGCTGCTC
>NZ_JAYSCO010000065.1:0-31606 GCF_041914865.1 Pseudoduganella sp.
GCCGCATGGTGGTGATCGAGATGAACCCGCGCGTGTCGCGCTCCTCGGCGCTGGCGTCGAAAGCCACCGGCTTCCCGATCGCCAAGGTGGCGGCCAAGCTGGCAGTGGGCTTCACCCTGGACGAGCTGCGCAACGAAATCACCGGCGGCGCCACCCCGGCCTCGTTCGAACCGTCGATCGACTACGTCGTGACTAAGGTGCCGCGCTTCGCCTTCGAAAAATTCCCGGTCGCCGACGACCGCCTGACCACCCAGATGAAATCCGTGGGCGAAGTGATGGCGATCGGCCGCACCTTCCAGGAATCGTTCCAGAAAGCCCTGCGCGGCCTGGAAGTGGGCGTGGATGGCCTGAACCAGAAAACCACCGACCGCGAAAAGCTGGAAGTGGAACTGGGCGAGCCGGGTCCTGAGCGCATCTGGTACGTGGGCGACGCTTTCGCCCAGGGCTTCACCCTGGAAGAAGTGCACAACCTGACCAAGATCGACATGTGGTTCCTGGTGCAGATCAAGGAAATCGTCGACCTGGAACTGTGGCTGGACACCCAGAAGCTGGAAAACCTGGACAAGAACACCCTGTACAAGCTGAAACAGAAGGGCTTCTCCGACCGCCGCCTGGGCTACCTGCTGCAATGCGGCGACACCGCCGTGCGCAACAAGCGCCGCGAGCTGGGCATCCGTCCGGTGTACAAGCGCGTCGACACCTGCGCCGCCGAGTTCTCGACCGACACCGCCTACATGTACTCGACCTACGATGAAGAGTGCGAGTCCAACCCGACCGACAAGAAAAAGATCATGGTGCTGGGCGGTGGCCCGAACCGTATCGGCCAGGGTATCGAATTCGACTACTGCTGCGTGCACGCGGCGCTGGCGATGCGCGACGACGGCTACGAGACCATCATGGTCAACTGCAACCCGGAGACCGTGTCGACCGACTACGACACCTCCGACCGCCTGTACTTCGAGCCGCTGACGCTGGAAGACGTGCTGGAAATCGTCGACCTGGAAAAACCGTACGGCGTGATCGTGCAGTACGGCGGCCAGACCCCGCTGAAGCTGGCGCTGGACCTGGAAGCCAACGGCGTGCCGATCGTCGGCACCTCGCCGGACATGATCGACGCCGCGGAAGACCGCGAGCGCTTCCAGAAGCTGCTGCAGGACCTGGGCCTGCGCCAGCCGCCGAACCGCACCGCGCGCACCGAAGAGGAAGCGCTGGCGCTGGCACAGGAAATCGGCTACCCGCTGGTGGTGCGTCCTTCCTACGTGCTGGGCGGCCGCGCGATGGAAATCGTGCACGAGCAGCGCGACCTGGAGCGCTACATGCGCGAAGCGGTGAAGGTGTCGAACGACTCCCCAGTGCTGCTGGACCGCTTCCTGAACGACGCCATCGAGTGCGACGTGGACTGCATTTCCGACGGCGACACCACCTTCATCGGCGGCGTGATGGAGCACATCGAGCAAGCCGGCGTGCACTCGGGCGACTCGGCCTGCTCGCTGCCGCCATACTCGCTGTCGCAGGAGACCATCGATGAACTGAAGCGCCAGACTTCGCTGATGGCCAAGGGCCTGAACGTGGTCGGCCTGATGAACGTGCAGTTCGCGATCCAGAAGCAGGAAGGCAAGGACGTGGTGTACGTGCTGGAAGTGAACCCGCGCGCCTCGCGTACCGTGCCGTACGTGTCGAAGGCGACGGGCCTGCAGCTGGCCAAGATCGCCGCGCGCTGCATGGTCGGCCAGAAGCTGGCAGAGCAGGGCATCACCAAGGAAGTGGTGCCGCCGTACTACAGCGTCAAGGAAGCCGTGTTCCCGTTCGTGAAATTCCCTGGCGTGGACACCATCCTCGGCCCGGAAATGAAATCGACCGGTGAAGTGATGGGCGTGGGCGCCACCTTCGCGGAAGCCTTCGTCAAATCGCAGCTGGGCGCCGGCGTCAAGCTGCCGAAATCGGGCAAGGTGTTCCTGTCGGTGAAAGCCTCGGACAAGCCGCGCGCCGTGAAAGTGGCGAAAGACCTGGTCGACGCCGGTTTCACCCTGTGCGCGACCAAGGGTACCGCTGCGGTGATTTCCGCCGCCGGCATCCCGGTCACCGCCGTGAACAAGATGTCGGAAGGCCGTCCGCACGTGGTCGACATGATCAAGAACCACGAAATCGTCCTGGTGATCAACACCGTGGAAGAGAAGCGGACTGCGATCAACGACTCGCGCAACATCCGTACCTCGTCGCTGGCGGCCCGCGTGACCACCTACACCACCATTGCCGGTGCGGAAGCGGCGGTCGCCGGCATCCGTCACCTGGACGAATTGCGTGTGTACGATTTACAAGGCCTGCATAAGTCTTTAAACTAAGCCTCAGTAAGTAGTACGCTTGACAATATAACCACAGAGCCCGCGCTGAAGCATGGCGCGGGCTCTGTGTTTTTTAGCAATTTAACAAGAGACAGATATGAATTCCGTTCCACTCACCAAATACGGCGCCGAACTCCTGAAAGAAGAGCTGCACCAGCTCAAGACCAAGGAGCGCCGCATTGTCATCGATGCCATCGCCGAAGCGCGTTCGCACGGCGACCTGTCCGAAAACGCTGAATACGATGCCGCCAAGGAGCGCCAGGCCTTCGTCGAAGGCCGTATCGCGGAACTGGAAGGCAAACTGAGCTCGGCGCAGATCGTCGACCCGACCACCCTGGACGCGGAAGGCCGCGTGGTGTTCGCCTCCACCGTGGACCTGGAAGACCTGGAATCGGGCCAGAAGGTGAGCTACCAGATCGTCGGCACCGATGAAGCCGACCTGAAGATGAGCAAAGTCTCCGTCACCTCCCCAATCGCCCGCGCCCTGATCGGCAAGTATGCCGGCGACGTGGTGGAAGTGCAGGCCCCGTCCGGCCCGCGCGAATACGAAATCCTCGAAGTCCGCTACGTTTGATGGCGCTGGATAAAGTCCGCCTGCTGGTGGCCGCCCTGTGGGCCGGCAGCCTGTGGGCGGTGGGCTACCTGGTAGCCCCGACGCTGTTCGCCACCCTCGACCGCCAGCTGGCGGGCCAGATTGCCGGCAGCATGTTCCATTCGATGGCCTTGCTGTCGCTGGGCTGCGGCGCCGCCATGGGCGTGCTGCTGTTCTTCGGCACCCGCGCCTGGACGCCCAAGCGCCGCCGCACAGTGCTGCTGATCGTGGTGGCGATGGTGATGTGCACGGTGGCCAGCCACTTCGGCCTGCAGCCGCTGATGGCAGCGGCCAAGGCCGCCAATGACGGCAGCTTTGGCAAGCTGCACGGCATTTCAAGCACCATTTACCTGGTGCAAAGCCTGCTGGCAGGCTGGCTGCTCTGGAAACAGGCGTAAAAAAAGGGGGATGCCCCCCTTCTTTTTAAATGGGGTACGTCCCCATTTTTCAGGCAACAGATTTCTTGGTGCCGACCTTCTTCTTGACGCGCTTGATGGTGCCGCCGGCGGTAACACGTTCATTACCCTTCAGCAGTACTTTCTTGACAGTCGGCTTCTTGGTGCCGGAGGCGCTAGGCTTGACGATGGTCACCATGCGCATGCCCTTGCCAGCCTTGCTGGAGCCGGACTTCTCGGCATCGACTTTCGGGCGGTACAGCACCAGCAGCTTGCCGATGTGCTGCACCGGCGCGGCGCCAGTCTTCTCGCAGATGGTTTCGTACATTTCGATGCGGGCTTCGCGGTCATCGCCGAAAACGCGCACCTTGATCAGGCCGTGGGAGTCCAGGCCCAGCTCGATCTCCTTCATGACGGAAGGGGTCAGGCCGGATTCGCCGACCATGACGATTGGTTTCAGGCCATGGGCTTCGGCGCGCAGGACGCTGCGTTCGGCAGGAGTAAGGTTCAGCATAGTTATTTTTGGATAGGTTCTCTTAAAGGCAGTATTCTACGCTAATGGCTAAGAACAAATTAAACAAAAACTGGTTGCACGACCATATTAACGATCCGTACGTGAAAGCGGCCCAGAAGGACGGCTTCCGCGCCCGTGCCGCCTACAAGCTGAAAGAGATCGACGAAGACGAAAAGCTGGTCAAGCCCGGCCAGGTGATCGTCGACCTGGGCTGCACCCCCGGCTCCTGGGGCCAATACGTGCGCCGCAAGCTGGCGGGGAAAGAGGGCGGCGGCATCCACGGCACCATGATCGGCCTGGATATCCTGCCGATGGAACCGATCGCCGACATGCACTTCATCCAGGGCGACTTCCGCGAGCAGGAGGTGCTGGACCAGCTGGCCGGGGTGCTGCAGGGCCGCAAGGCGGACCTTGTCTTGTCCGATATGGCACCCAACCTGTCCGGTATCTCGGTGGCCGACGCGGCCCGCATGGAAGATCTTATTGATATCGCCATTGATTTCAGCCAGCACCATATGAAACCGGGCGGCGCGCTTTTGGTGAAATGCTTCAAGGACCTGGGATTCAGCCAGATCGTCGAAAAATTCCGCCGTGAATTCAAGACCGTGGTGCAGAAAAAGCCCAAAGCCAGCCGCGATAAATCGTCGGAAATCTTCCTGCTGGGTCGCGGATTGAAAAATCCCGTGGAATAATTGGCATTTTTACTCTTGATTTGACCGGAAAAACCCACATATCCGGCGCAGGAGTATGCACCATTGGGCTGGTTTGTAGCACGGCCCGGGTTTAACGAGTAAAATCGGATTTCTGCTACAGGTAACTGGTGCGCCCGCGCATCCAAGGAGTTTTCGTGAATAACATGTTTTCTAAATCGGCTATCTGGGTCGTTGTGGCCTTGCTGTTATTTATGCTGTTTAAACAATTTGACAGCCACAGCATGGCCGGCGGCGTCAAGCCTATCGTTTATTCCGATCTGCTGGATGAGGTCAAAGCGAAGCGGGTGAAAGACGTCACGATCGAGGGCAGCTCGATCACCGCTACCCGTATCGACGACAGCAAAGTCCGCACCACCTCCACCTTCCTGGACCGCGGCCTGATCGGCGACCTGCGCGACAACGGCGTGCGCTTCGACGTGAAGCCGCCGGAAGAGCCGGGCATCCTGCAACAGGTCTTTGTCTCCTGGTTCCCGATGCTGCTGCTGATCGGCGTATGGATCTTCTTCATGCGCCAGATGCAGGGCGGCGGCAAGGGCGGCGCGTTCTCCTTCGGCAAATCGAAGGCGCGCATGCTGGACGAAACCAATAACACCGTGACCTTCGCCGACGTGGCCGGTTGCGACGAAGCCAAAGAGGAAGTGACCGAGATCGTCGACTTCCTGAAAGACCCGACCAAGTTCCAGAAACTGGGCGGCCGTATTCCACGCGGCGTGCTGATGGTCGGCCCTCCAGGTACCGGTAAAACCCTGCTGGCGCGCGCCATTGCGGGCGAAGCCAAGGTGCCGTTCTTCTCGATTTCCGGTTCGGACTTCGTTGAAATGTTCGTCGGCGTCGGCGCCAGCCGCGTGCGCGACATGTTCGAGAACGCCAAGAAGCACTCGCCGTGCATCATCTTCATCGACGAGATCGACGCCGTCGGCCGCCACCGCGGCGCCGGCATGGGCGGCGGCAACGACGAACGCGAACAGACGCTGAACCAGCTGCTGGTCGAGATGGACGGCTTCGAAGCCTCCTCCGGCGTGATCGTGATCGCCGCCACCAACCGCGCCGACGTGCTGGACAAGGCACTGCTGCGTCCGGGCCGTTTCGACCGCCAGGTCTCCGTGGGCCTGCCGGATATCCGCGGCCGCGAACAGATCCTGAACGTGCACATGCGCAAGGTACCGATCAGCACCGACGTCAAGGCCGACATCCTGGCCCGCGGCACCCCGGGCTTCTCCGGCGCCGACCTGGCCAACCTGGTCAACGAAGCCGCCCTGTTCGCCGCGCGCCGCAACAAGCGCCTGGTCGACATGATCGACTTCGAAGACGCGAAGGACAAGATCTTCATGGGCCCGGAACGCAAGTCCATGGTGATCCGCGAAGAAGAGCGCCGCAACACCGCCTACCACGAGTCCGGCCACGCCGTCGTGGCCAAGCTGCTGCCGAAGGCCGACCCGGTGCACAAAGTCACCATCATGCCGCGCGGCTGGGCCCTGGGCCTGACCTGGCAGCTGCCTGAGCACGACAATATTTCGGGCTACAAAGACAAGATGCTGGAAGAGATTTCCATCCTGTTCGGCGGCCGCATCGCGGAAGAGATCTTCGTCGGCCAGATGTCGACCGGCGCCTCGAACGACTTCGCCCGCGCCACCAAGCTGGCCCGTGCCATGGTCACCAAGTACGGCATGTCCGACGCGCTGGGCGTAATGGTGTACGAAGACAGCCAGAACGACGGCTGGCTGGGCGGCGCCAACAAGACCATCTCGGAAGCGACCCAGCAGAAGGTGGACGCGGAAATCCGCACCATCCTCGACACCCAGTACGCCCTGGCGCGCAAGCTGCTGGAAGAAAACCGCGACAAGGTCGAAGTGATGACCAAGGCCCTGCTGGAATGGGAAACCATCGACGCCGACCAGGTCAACGACATCATGGCAGGCCAGGAACCACGCCCACCGAAGGCCGGCACCACCATCCGCAAACAGCCAGGCGCCGACGGCGGCTCGGGCTCCAACCCGAACCCGAACGCCACCGCCCCAGCCTGATTGACCAGAACCAATAAAAGGTGAGGATTCGTCCTCACCTTTTTTTTTCCAAAAAATGGGGACGTACCCCATTTATTTGCCAACACCATATGCCTCAACACAAGTTTGGCCGCTTCAATTTCCCGGCTAGCCGCGCGCTGGTGATGGGCATCCTCAACGCCACGCCCGACTCCTTCAGCGACGGCGGCCAGTTCGCCGCGCTGGACTACGCCATCACCCACGCCGAGCAAATGATCCGCGACGGCGCCGACATCATCGACATCGGCGGCGAAAGCAGCCGCCCGGGCGCCCCGCCAGTTCCCCTGGATGAAGAGCTGCGCCGCGTCATGCCGGTGATTTTCGCCCTGCGCGACTGCGGCAAAGCCATCAGCGTCGACACCTACAAGCCCGAAGTCATGCTCGAAGCCGTGCTGGCCGGCGTCGACATGATCAACGACATCAACGGCTTCCGCGCCCCCGGCGCCATCGAAGCCGTAAAAGACAGCGATTGTGCGTTGTGCGTAATGCACATGCTTAACAATCCAACAACAATGCAGTCCCAGCCAGAGTACAATGACGTCGTGCGCGAAGTCACCGATTTCCTGGCCGAGCGCATTGCCGTAATGACGGCGGCAGGCATCGACAAAGAGCGCCTGTGGATCGACCCCGGCTTCGGCTTCGGCAAAACGGTCGAACACAATTATGCGCTGCTGAAGGCAGGCAAGCAGATGGTGGCCGAACTTGGCGTACCGCTGCTGGCTGGCCTGTCGCGCAAATCGATGATCGGCGCCGTCACCGGCAAACCCGTAGAGCAGCGCCTGGCCGGCAGTATCGGCGGCGCATTGGCAGCAGTTGCGCACGGCGCCCAGATTGTCCGGGTGCACGATGTCGCGGAGACCGTGGACGCACTCAAAGTGTGGCAGGCGGCTCATTAAGAGAACAAGGAAGAGAACACAAAATGGCACGCAAATATTTCGGTACGGATGGTATCCGTGGACTGGTAGGCCAGGCGCCGATCACCCCCGATTTCGTCATGCGACTTGGCTACGCCGCAGGCAAAGTGCTGGCCAAAGCGGCCACCACGGGCACCGCCCGTCCCACCGTCCTGATCGGCAAGGACACCCGTATTTCCGGCTATATGCTGGAAGCCGCGCTGGAAGCCGGCTTTGCCGCCGCCGGCGTGGACGTGATGCTGGCCGGCCCGATGCCGACCCCCGCCATCGCCTACCTGACCCGCGCGCTGCGCCTGCAGGCCGGGGTGGTGATTTCGGCATCGCACAACCCGTTCCAGGACAATGGCATCAAGTTCTTCTCCGACCAGGGCACCAAGCTGCCCGACGCCGTTGAGCTCGACATCGAAGCCCAGATCGACCAGCCGATGGACTGCGTCGCGCCCGACAAGCTGGGCCGCGCCAAGCGCCTGGAAGACGCCCAGGGCCGCTACATCGAGTTCTGCAAGAGCACCTTCCCCAACGAGCTCGACCTGCGCGGCCTGAAGGTCGTGGTCGACTGCGCCCACGGCGCCGCCTACAACATCGCCCCGCACGTGTTCCACGAACTGGGCGCCGAAGTGATCGCCATCGGCAACAAGCCGACCGGGCTCAACATTAACGAAGGGCACGGCGCCACTGCGCCAAAAGCCATGTCCGCCGCCGTGCTCGAGCACAAGGCCGACCTCGGCATCGCACTGGACGGCGACGCCGACCGCCTGATCATGTGCGACGCCGCCGGCCGCCTGTACAACGGCGACGAGCTGCTGTACGTGATGGTGATGGACCGCCTGGCCAATGGCGGCTTGGCCGGCGCCGTCGGCACCCTGATGACGAATATGGCGGTGGAAGTCGCCCTCAAGCAGAAAGGCGTCGGCTTCGCCCGCGCCAAGGTTGGCGACCGCTACGTGCTGGAAGTGATGCAAGAAAAGGGCTGGATCCTGGGCGGCGAAGGCAGCGGCCACCTGCTCGCGCTCGACAAGCACAGCACCGGCGACGGCATCATCTCCGCGCTGCAGGTGCTGTCCGCGCTCAAGCGCAACGGCAAGACCCTGGCCCAGATCGCCGGCGAAGTAACGCTGTTCCCGCAAACGCTGATCAACGTACGCGTACCAGCCGGCTTCGACTGGCAAAAGAACGCCGCCATGGTCGCGGAAAAGGAGAAGGTCGAAGCTGAGCTGGGCGACACTGGCCGCGTGCTGATTCGCGCCTCCGGTACTGAGCCCCTGATCCGCGTCATGGTGGAAGCGCGCGACGCCGACAAAGCGCAATCGATGGCGCGCCGCATCGCCGATAAAGTGGAAACTGCGCTGGCGGCATAAAAGTTGCCTGCGTGACATTGACGGATACCCCTTGGCGGGGGTATTATTCGTTCATCGGAGTGTAGCGCAGCCCGGTAGCGCACCTGCTTTGGGAGCAGGGGGTCCAAGGTTCGAATCCTTGTACTCCGACCAGGAACATCTCGAGCGGGTTGTCTAAGGACAACCCGCTTTTCATTTTGCGGTCCAGAATTCTGCTGGACCCGCGTCGCTGCCCTTAGCTCAGTTGGATAGAGCATCGGCCTTCTAAGCCGAGGGTCGCAGGTTCGATTCCTGCAGGGCAGGCCATTAAAAAACCGGTGCCAGGTCTGTCATTCGGACATCCAAACCATTTCTTTGATATTTCTCAAGACGGGAAATCGACGATTTCCGCGTATTGAGAAATATCAAACTATGTGTTCGGGTGTCCGAATGACAGACCTGGCACCGGTTTTTGGCACCGGTTTTTGGCGCCCGTTGCAGGGCGCCCCGTTCTTTATTGACGGCGGCGCAGCGTGGCCAGTGCCAGCAGGCCGAGGCCCAGCAGGGGCAGGGTGCCTGGCAGCGGGACTTTGCCGCTGGCGTCCTTGTCCGGGCTGCTCGGCAGGCCGACCAGCGTGCTGTAAATGTCCAGCTGGATGTTCTGGCGCGCCAGGAACGTGCCGCCCAGGGTGGCGTTCTGGTTGAAGTGCAGGTTGCTCTTGTCGCCGGAGCCGAACAGGGTGCCGTACCATTCACCGTTAATGCCGAGGTCGTAATTGCCGCGGGTTTCGGTGTAGATGCTGGCGGCGCTGCCGTTGATCGTGTCGAATTCGAAATCCTGGCCGATCTTGATGTTGTTCAGCACGAAGATGTTGATCGCGCCGCCCTTCAGGTCGAAGATCAGCTTGCCGAAGCCGCCAATGTCCAGCGAGTCGAAGTAGTAGGAGCCGGCAGTCAGGGTCAGGGTCGAATCGGTGCCGAGGTTGACTTTGCCGTACTTGCCTTGGGCCAGGGAGCCGGTGGTGTAAGCGCCGAGGTCGAAGGCGTTCGTGCCAACGGTGAACGGGGTGGCCCCCGGGAGTACGTCCAGCGATGGGGCGGTGACCGGTGCGATGATGTCTTTGCCAGGGTTTGCACCCCATTTGACGTCCACGGTGGTGCCGCTGTTGTGGACGACGTTGCCCACCTTGGAGGCTTGCTCCAGGGTGACGGCAACTTTTTCCTTGGTGCTGGTTTCGACCTTGCCGGTGACGGTGGATTCGTATTTCAGGTGTACTTTGTCGGCAGAGACGACGTCGCCAACGACCTTGGCGCCTTGTTCAACGTTGACTTTGCCAGTGGCGGTGACGTTGCCGGCGACTTGTGCCTTGTAATTGATGTTCAGGTTACCACCTGCGGCAACATTGCCGGTAACCTTGGTTTCCTGGTGCAGGTCGACGTTCTTGCCTGCGTAAATGGCGTATGGGCCGGCAGTCGCGAAAACTGGTGCGGCGGCCAGAAGGATTGCGGTGATGGCTTTCATTATTGGCAATAGAAATTATCTGTGAGTAATTATACATTACTGAAAGCAATTTCCGGGCCAACATTCCTAAGTGGTTGATTTTTATGGAGCTGCTTGCCGTGTTCCAATCAAAATATGTGCCTGGTGTAAAATTTTTCGACAGTAAATAGCGTGATTTTCGTTAAATGAAAAACATCCTGCCCGAATTAGTCGCTGTGCCTTTGTTGCCGCTGTTATTGCTGCAAGGGAGGCGCACGCGGGCCCGCACGCCGCGCATGCCGGAGGCGCCGGGGGCGCGGTCTGGCTTGATGTTGGCGGCTTCGCCTGGCATCCCCCTGCAAGTGCTGGGAATTGGCGAGTCGCCGGTGGCTGGCGTGGGCGTGGCGCGGCAGGAGGAGGCGATTACGGCGCAGTTTGCCTGCGAGGTGGCTGGGCGCACGGGGCGTCCGGTCCAGTGGCGTGCGTGCGGACGCAATGGTGCTACGGTGCGCGATGCGCTGGCGCAGCTGGTGGGGCAGGTGCCGCCGGCGCCGGTTGATGTGCTGCTGGTGGCGTTTGGTGTGAATGATGCGGTGGCTTTCCGCCGGGTTGGCGACTGGCAGGCGGATATGCTGGCCTTGCTGGAGCACTTGCGTGCGCGCTGCCAGCCGCGCGTCGTGCTGCTGTCGGGTGTGCCGCCGATGCAGGAGTTTCCGACCTTGCCGCATCCTTTGCGCTGGGTGTTGGGCTTGAAGGCGGCGGCGCTGGATCGTGGTTTGGCGGCCTTGGCGCAAAGGCATGACTGGCTGTGCCATGTGCCGATTGTGCTCGATACGCGTGGCGATCCGTCGTTGTCGGCGGAGGATGGCTATCATCCGTCCGCCAAGGGCTGTGCGCTGTGGGCGCGTTTGCTGGCGACGGCTTATATGGATATCAAACCATGAAACTACTGATCGTGGGCGCGACGGGCCTGGTGGGCAGCGAGGTGCTGCGCCAGGCATTGGCATCGGATCAAGTCAGCGCGGTGGTGGCGCCGGCGCGGCGGCGCTTGCCGCCGCATCCCAAGTTGACGGCGCCGGTGGTGGATTTCGACCAGTTGCCGACCATGGAGCCGTGGTGGCAGGCCGATGCGGTGATCTGCGCGCTGGGCACGACGATCAAGGTGGCGGGTTCCAAAGAGGCGTTCCGCCAGGTTGATTACAGTTATCCGATGGCGGTGGCGCGGCTGGCGCGCCAGCATGGTACGCCGGTATTTGTGCTGAACTCCGCGCTGGGCGCGGATGCGGGTTCCGGTATCTTCTACAACCGGGTGAAGGGCGAGGTGGAGCACGGCTTGCGCTCGCTCGGTTTTCCTTCGCTGGTGATTGCGCGGCCGGGCCTGATCGGCGGTGCGCGGGCGGAGTTCCGGGCCGGGGAGCGGGTGATGCAGGCGCTGTTGTCGGTGCTCGGGCCACTCCTGCCGCGCGCCTGGCGCATCAACCCGGCGGAATGTATTGCGCGTGCCATGCTGGAGGCGGCGCTGCATCCGCAACCGGGCGAGCACATCATCACATCCGACCAGATGGTCACTTCATGATGCCGAGCAGGCTGCTGTAGTCGTCGGTCCAGGGCCGTACGCCCGGTGCCGGTGGCAGTTCCTTCAAGCCGGCGTAACGTCCGAGCCGGGCGCGCGGGCCGAGCAGGACCCAGGTGGCGGCGGTGATGCCGCGTGCCGGGTCGGATTTGTTTTCGGCCAGGTAGGCCGGCCGCTGTAAGCTGTCGGCGGCGCGTTTGACGATGGGCGCCATATCCAGGTAGCGGTTGGAAATGTGAATCGCCAGCACGCCGTCGGGCTTCAGGTGGCGCAAGTAGATGGCGAATGCTTCCAGCGTCAGCAAATGCACCGGCACCGCATCGCCGGAGAAGGCATCCACGGCCAGCATGTCGAATTGCTGCGGGGTTTCGGCTGCGAGTACCAGGCGGGCGTCACCCAGGGCGTATTCTTTGCGGGCTGGGCAATCGCGCAGGAAGCTGAAGTGGCGTTCGGCGAACTGGTTGACCAGCGGGTTGATCTCGTAGAAGCGGTATACGTCGCCCGGGCGGCAGTAGGCGGCCATGGAGCCGGCGCCGAGGCCGATCACGCCGACCCGCTGGCTGCCTTCGCTGCGGCTGGCGGCGATGGCGATGCCTGCGCCGCCGGTATCGCCGTAATAGGTGGTGGGCCAGCGCCGTTTTTGCGGGTCGAGGAACTGGCGGCCATGGACGATCACGCCATGCGTCAGCTGGCGTACGCGGCCTTCATCGCGTTCGGAATCCTTGACTTTGACAGTGCCGTAGAAATTGCGGGCCTTGGCCGTTGGCGTGGCGGGCCAGATGGCGTTCGCGCCCCACAGCACGCCGATCAGCGTGGTGCAGAAGACGGTGGCCTTGATGCGCGCGCCGGGCTGCATGGTTTGGGCGGGGCGGTAGTAGCAGGCGGCGCCCACCACGCAGACGGCGGCGATGCAGGACAGGGTCAGCTCGTAGTCGTCGTTGAAGATGCGCGGCGCCAGCAGGCCGGCAAACAGTCCGCCCAAGGCACCGCCTATGGCGATCACCAGGTAGTAGGCGGTGAGTTGGGCGGGCGGCGGCTTGAGGCGGGCCAGCTCGCCATGGCAGGCCATGCAGTAGGCGAAGATGCTGAGGCAAAACAGCAGCACCGGCCAGGCTATGCCGGAGGGCATCAGGCTGGGGAAGGTGGTGCCGGCGATCAGGAGCGGCGTCAGCACGGCCATCAGGGGCAGGAAGAGCCAGCGTTTGTACCAGCGTGCGCTTTCGAAGCACAGGATGAAGGTCAGCAGGTAGAGCACCAGCGGCAGCACCCACAGCAGGGGAATCGGGGCGATATTGGCGGTGAGGTGGCTGGTGGCCGATATCAGCAGCACGGTTGGCACAGCGGCCAGGGCGCACCAGGCCAGGCTGTCGTGCAGGCTGGGCCTGCTGAGGGCGGGGCAGTCGGGCGCCACCTGGGCCGGCACGGTGCGGTGGCGTCCGTTCAGGGCGAGGGCGGCACAAAACACGGCGAACAGGACGAAGCCGGCCGACCAGAAGGTGGACATTTCCTTGACCGTGAAGCGCGGCTCAAACAGGATGGGGTAGCTCAGCAGGCCGAGCAGGGAGGCGAAGTTGGAGAGGGCAAACAGCCGGTAGGGCACGCTGCCGGGCCGCTCCTGGGCAAACCAGTGCTGCACCAGGGGGCCGGTGGTGGACAGCAGGAAGTAGGGCAGGCCGATGGTGGCGGCCAGCAAGCCCAGTAATAGCAGGGCGGGGTCGTCGCCGGCGGCGGGTTTCCAGTGCTCGCCGGGGACAATCGGCAGGGCCAGGGCGGCGGCCAGCAGCAGGCCTGCATGGAGCCAGGCTTGCCGGCGCGGGGCCAGGTAGCGGCTGCTGAGGTGGGCGTACAGGTAGCCGAGCAGCAAGGTGCACTGGAAGAACAGCATGCAGACCGTCCACGCCGCGGCCGATCCGCCGAACCACGGCAGCACCATCTTGCCGATGATGGGCTGCACCTGGAACAGCAGGAAGGCGCTGAGGACGATGGTGCCGGTGTAAAGGATGAGCATGCGGGAATCTTAACCCGCAATCGGCGCGGCGGGGCGGTGGCGGCTTAGCCTAACAGCAGCCCGGCGGCCAGGGCCAGCATGATGGCGCCGGTCAGGCCTTCGATGCATTTCCAGGCCATGGGGCGGCCAAACACGCCTGCCAGGCGGGTGGCGCCAAACCCGAGGGCGGTAAACCACAGGAAGGAAGCGCTCATGGCGCCGGCGGTAAAGCCCAGTTGCTGGCTTTGCGGATAGCTGCCGCCCACCGAGCCCAGCAGCACCACCGTGTCGAGATAGACGTGCGGGTTGAGCAGGGAGAGCGCTACCACGCTGGCCAGGGCCTGGCGTGCATCGGGTGCCTCGGCGGCCGGGTCGATGGCCAGTGCTTTGGGTGTCAGCATGGAGCGCCAGCTGCGCAGCCCATACCAGGCCAGGAAAGCCGCGCCACCCCAGCGCGCCGCTGCCAGCAGCAGGGGCGAATCCTGGATCATGGCGCCTGCGCCCGCCACGCCCAGGCCGATCAGCAGCACATCGATCAGGATGCAGGCCGCGACCGTCAGCGCGACATGCTGGCGCTTGATTCCCATGCGCAGGACATGCGCGTTCTGCGCCCCGATCGCCATGATCAGGCTGGCGCCCAGCCCTAAACCGTTCATATAAGCCTGCATTTTCAACTCCTTTCGTGGAGCCACGATTCTGCGGGCGATGGCACGGGAAATGAAGCTGAATTAATATGATTCAATCTTCATTAAATTGGCTTAAGGAGCGCGGCAATGATTCCAGATGCGCGGCAGGGCGAAGCGCTGCTGGCCGTAATCGATTCCGGCAGTTTCGAGCAGGCGGCGACCGCCTTGCATTTAACGCCCTCGGCCGTCTCGCAGCGGGTCAGCGGACTGGAGGCGGCTATCGGGACACCGCTTCTGGTGCGCAGCCGGCCGTTGCGCCTGACGGCAACCGGGCAGCAATTGGTGCAATATCTGCGCCGCAGCCGCTTAATGGAGCAGGAATTCCTGGCTGAATTAAAGATTGCGGATGCTGCGCCGCCCCGCATTGCCGTCGCGGTAAATAACGATACCTTGGGCACCTGGTTCCTGCCCGAACTCAGTCCTTTCCTGAATCGCGAGAATATCCTGCTCGAGATAATCCTGGATGACCAAAACCACACTTACTCTTTATTCGAAAAGGGGCTGGTATTGGCGGGCGTTTCCAGCGAGCCCGAACCAATGCGCGGGTGCCGCTCGCAGCATTTGGGCCATATGCGCTACCGTCTGGTGGCGCATCCGGATTTCGTCGCCCGCTGGTTTCCCGAGGGATTTAATCGCGAAGCCGCGCGCAAAGCGCCGGTCATGTTTTTCGACCGCAAAGATTCGCTGCAGCAGATTTTTATCGAACGTGAACTGGGATTGCCGCTCGGCGCTTATCCCGTCCAATATATTCCTTCCAGCGATCCTTTTGTCGCTTCGATCCAGCTGGGAATGGGATATGGCATGCTGCCGCGCCAGCAATATAAATCGATGCTGAATACGGGAGAATTGGTGGATCTGGCACCGGGTAAATACCTGGACGTGGAATTGTATTGGCATTCGTGGCGCATCCAGTCGCCGCGCCTGGTACGCCTGACGGAGGAAGTGGTTGCCGCTGCGGGGCGTGCGCTGGATCGCCAGGCTGACAATTAGCGCGATCGTGCCAATAGCTGGCGCAATGGGGGCGTGAAAAAGCCCGCGCGGGGCGGGCTTGCGGGGAGGGCTGCTTAATATGTATAGAACATGCGCTGCAGTTCTTTGGTATTGCTGGTTTTAGTCATGGCCAGCATCAGCAGGATACGCGCTTTCTGCGGGTTCAGGGTATCCGATACCACGAAGTCCAGTTCATCGTCATTTGCTTCGCCATTGCGTGCCAAAATACCCTGGCCGACGCGGCTGGCGCGCACGATAATCGTGCCTTTTTTACGCGCGGCAACCAGGTCCGGTTTTACTTTTGCGGCCAGGCTGCCATCGCCAGTGCCGGCATGGATAATACCTTTGGCACCGGCTGCAATAAATGCATTCAGTGCCACAGAATTCATATTCGCATAGCCGTAAACAATATCCACCTGCGGCAGGGCGGCCAGGCTGGAAATATCGAATTCAGTGTCGGCAGTATGTTTGCGGGTCGAGATGCGATAGAAATGCGCTTTTGGACCCTGCACATAACCCATCATGCCCAATTCGGCGGTTTTAAATGCATCCGGGGTCGAGGTATTTGCCTTGGTAACGTCGCGCGCGCTGTGGATCTGGTCACCCAACGCCACCAATACGCCTTTACCAATTGCATCCTGGCTGCCGGCAATTAATACCGCGTTATACAGGTTGATCGGGCCATCGGCCGACAGGGCGGTCGATGGACGCATGGCGCCAACCAGGACCACCGGCTTGCGCGACTTGACCACCAGGTTCAGGAAGTAGGCGGTTTCTTCCAGGGTGTCGGTGCCGTGGGTGATGACGATGCCATCCACATTCGGCTGGGCCAGCAGGGTGTTGACGCGCTTGCCCAGGGTCAGCCAGTGTTCATTGGTCATGCTTTCCGAAGCGATCTGGAAGACTTGTTCACCGGTAACGTTGGCGATCTTGCCGAGCTCAGGCACGGCATTGATCAGTTGCTGCACGCCGACCGTGGCGGCGGTATAGCCGACCGTGGTGGTGGAGGTGGCGCCGGTGCCCGCAATGGTGCCGCCAGTTGCCAGGATCATAACGTTGGGAAGTTTCTGCGCATGCACGCTGAATGCCATCAGGAAGGCAAACAGGGCGAAGATGAATTGCGCGGGCTTGGAACGATGCATGCGATCTCCTTGGGCTTATTGGGAATGTTGCGCATCTTACTAAATCTGGTGCAGTATTGGCAGTAGGCTTCCCTTTTTGAGGTGGGACGTTGATGACCGAAGATGAAGAGTACGCGCGTTCAGAACTGTACGGTTTGCTGTCCATGCTGTTCTATGGCCCGCCCTCGCAAGTGGTGTTGGACCTGATCACCGATGCGGCGATCGAAGGCGAGGGCGCGCTGGCCAATGGCTGGCGCAGCCTGCAGCGGGCCAGTGGCAAGACCGACCAGGACCGTGTGCGCGCGGAATACGAGGCGCTGTTTGCCGGGACCGGCCCGGCGGCGGTGGCGCTGTGCGGCTCGCATTACCTGCCGCCCGCCGCGCTGGCCAGCCTGCACAATGACCTGGCGCGCCTTGGCCTGGAGCGCTCCGAACACCTGAAGGAAGGGGAGGACCATTTCGCCGCCCTGTGCGACGCCATGCGTTCCCTGCACGGCAACCTGCCGGCGCAACGGGAGTTCTTTGGCGCCCACATCCAGCCCTGGGGCATCCAGTTGTTTGATGCGATCGACTCCCATCCGGGGGCTGCCTATTACCGTGCGGCGGGCAGCCTGGCGCGCAACTTCATCGAGGTGGAAAGCCAGACCTTTGCCCGCATGGTGGAATGAAAAAACCCGCCGCAGCGGGTTTTCACGTGGGGAGGCGGCTGCTTAGCCCAGTTTGTCGTTGGACTTGCGGCGCGAGGCCAGGCCCAGCAGGCCCACGCCTACCAGCAGCATGGCATAGGTAGCCGGTTCCGGAATCGGAGCGGCCAGGTTCAGGTTACCTGCATACGAGCCGCCCATGCCTTCGATGGCAGTGGAGCCGGTCACCGTAAAGCCGTAGTTACCCGACATCAGGGCGTCGATCGGGAAGAACTGGATGCCCGAGGACGTGTCAAACACCGTGCCGAGGTCGGTGCGGCTGGTATCGGCTTCGACCTTGAAGAACTGGATGCCGGTAATCCCGTAATTTGCCAGGCGGGCGGCATCGATCCAGGTACGGCCCACCACCACCGAGCCGCTGGCATAGCTGGCATTGGTATCGACCGAGAACAGATAAGTGTCGATATAGTCGCCAGGCGTTGCATGCAGTGCGCCAAAGATCGCATTGCCTGCACCATCAAAGGTCAGGGTGGTTTGCGCCATCGCGCCCGAGCTGGCAAACAGCCCTGCGGATAGCATCAATGTACCGGCTACCTTGCTGAGAAACGCTTTCTTCATGTTAATACCCCTTGAGTTGTGTTGTTGTGAAGGTGAAGCGGTGTTTTGTCGGCGCGCAAGATATTGCCGGGCTATATTTTCAGTGGCCTGCTGAAAACATAACCTTTCCTGCTTGCCAACGCTGACCAATATAGCCCACTGGTTTCGCTAAATACTTCATTAGTGAAGTGTGTATGTTTTCGAGCGCACAATGGCGGCGCCGGGTCTCGGGGCACCGTCCAATCCGTCCGGAAGGTCAAGCAGAATTTTTTTGCGTGCACGAGCCTGCTTGCTGCTTACGGGACATTTCGTAGGCCGAATCCGACAGTAGCAAGAGCCGAACTGACGGGGGATTTGTACGCAAACGCACCGTTGGCCGCCGGGTGCAGCCATAACATGGAACCGTGATCGAGCAAACAGAATACGGAGGCCTATCATGTTGACCCAGTCGAACCATCCATCCAAGCACGTGGTGCGCGAATATCTCGAGCGCCGTTCGCAAGAAGTCAAGCCACCCCCTTCGCCAGAGGAGATTCGCCGCCAGCTGGGCTGGGGCTTGATGCTTTTCGAACCAAAGATGGAGCAAGGCCGCTAGGTCTCCGTAGCCCGCCACCATCGCCCGCTGACTTGCCAGGCAGCGGGTTTTTTTTCGTCTTTTTTCGCCGTTCGCTGAAATCTTCGCCATTCACCGAGCCGCCGCCGCCGTTCACCGAAAAGCCGTTTCGCCGCTGCCCGCTCCCCGCTATCGTTCAACCATCCAATCACGGGGAGCAAGAAAATGAACAAAGACATGCAAGGGCGCAGCCAACTGCTCTGGGGCCTGATCATCATCGCGGTAGGCGTGCTGTTCCTGATCGACTTCGACATGCCGCCCATCGGACAGCTGTGGCGCTACTGGCCTTTCCTGGTCATGGTGTTCGGCGCCGTCAAACTGATCCCGCCGACCGCCCCGAAACATGTGCTGGACGGCTTGTGCCAGATCGCCTTTGCCGGCTGGTTCTACGTCTCGTTTGAGCACCTGTGGGGCCTGAATTTCCATAACAGCTGGCCAATCCTGGTCATCATCGCCGGCATCAGTATGCTGCTGCAGCCAGTTGTGATTAAATACACCGCCAAAAAAGAGGAGAACCAATAATGAGCAGCCGCGAACGCAATACCACGACCCAGATGCTGATCGGCGCCGCCGTCATCCTGGCCGGTTTCATGTTCCTGATCGATAACCTGGGCTGGATCGACCTTGATATGCGGGTGCACTTCTGGCCCTTCGTCCTGATGGTGGTGGGCGCGTCGACCCTGGCGCAGGCGCCGCGGCGTGGCAGCGGCGCCTACCTGGCGGGCGGCCTGATGATCGGCTTCGGCGCGGTATCGCTGCTGAAGGGCCTGGGCTTGATCTATATCAGCTGGAAGGTGCTGTTCCCGATCGGGATCATCGCCCTGGGCGTGCTGATGGTGTTCCGTGCCCGTCACCGCAGCTCGAGTACTTCGGCTGCCGATGCGATGGCCGATGTCGATAATCCAGACCGCTCGGCGCTGTTTAATGTCTCGGAAGGCGAGACCAGCGAGCGCGTGCTGGACCTGACGGCAGTCCTGGGCGGCTTCCAGCGCAAGGTGACCACGCAGGACTTCCGCGGCGGCGATATCACCAGCATCATGGGCGGCGTCGACCTGGACATGCGTACCGCTTCGCTGAACGGCACCGCCGTGCTGAATGTGTTCGCGCTGATGGGCGGCATCTCGATCAAGGTACCGACCGACTGGACGGTGGAACTGGAAGGCACGCCGATCCTGGGCGGCTTCGACGAGAAGACCATGGAGCCGAAAGACGCCAGCAAGCGCCTGGTGGTACGCGGCACCGCCATCATGGGCGGCGTGGAAATCCGCAACTGATGCAGCGCGTACTGAGCAGCCGCAGCGGGGTCTTGCTGTACCTGACGGTATGGCTGCTGCTGGGGCTTGGCGTTGGCGGTGCCGTCGCGATGCTGGGCGATGAGCCGATGCTGCGTGCCCAGTTGTTTGCCGTGCCGGGCAGCCTGCTGTTCTCGGTGGCGGCAGGGTTCTCCGCCTACTATATGTGCAAGGCCAATCCTTTGCGCGAACGCAGCCCGGTCGTGGTCCTCGTGTCGACTTTGACCGCCGCCGTGTGCGCAGGTTTTTTCTGGGTTTTCCTGCTGGGTGTATGGAACGGGGCGGCGGAGTCCTTCGACCTGCGAGGCCTCACGCCGCGCCCGCAGCTGGTGGCGCTGCTGTTCAGCCTTGGCGTCATGCTGTATGGCTTGCTGGCGACGCTGAATTACCTGCTGGCCGAGTTCCTGCGGGCGCGCCAGGCCGAACAGCGCGAACTGGAGTCGAAGCTGTTGGCGCGCAATGCGGAACTGCGCATGCTGCGCACCCAGATAGATCCGCACTTCCTGTTCAACAGCCTGAATTCGATCAGCGCCCTGACTTCGATCGATGCCAGGCGGGCGCGCGACATGACGCAGCGCCTGTCGGATTTCTTCCGCCAGAGCCTTGGCATCGAGGCGCAGGGCAAGATCACGCTGGAAGAGGAAGTGCGCCTGATCGGCCACTTCCTGGCGATCGAGAAAGTGCGTTTCGGCGCGCGCCTCGGCGTGGAGCAGGAGGTGGACGACGCGGCTTTGCCTTGCCTGCTGCCGCCCATGATCCTGCAGCCGCTGGTGGAAAACGCCGTCAAGCACGGCATCGGCGGCATGCCGGAGGGCGGCGTGGTGCGCATCGAAGCGCGGCGCGAAGGCTCGCTGCTGAAGGTCAGCGTGGAAAACGATACCGACCCCGACACACCGCCCCGCAAGGGCAACGGCATTGGCCTGGTCAATGTGCGCGAGCGGCTGGAAGCGGCCTACGGGCACCTGGCCAGCCTGCATTGCACGCAAGAGAACAATAAATACCGGGTGGCGCTGGCGCTGCCCGTCGAGACAAAGGAGTCCTGAACCATGCGCGTCATCATTGTCGATGATGAAGAATTAGCCCGCGGCGTCATGCGGGAGTACCTGCGGGCCCACGCGGACGTGGAAGTGGTGGCGGAATGCGCCAACGGTTTCGAGGCGGTGAAGGCGATTGCCGAGATGGAGCCGGATGTGGTGTTCCTCGATATCCAGATGCCCAAGCTGGATGGCTTTGAAGTGGTGGAACTGGCCGGCAGCAAGCCGCACTACGTGTTCGCCACCGCCTACGACCAGTACGCGCTGAAGGCGTTCGAGGTGCATGCCATCGACTACCTGCTCAAGCCCTATCCGCAGGAGCGCCTGGACCAGGCGGTGGCCCATGTGCGCAAGCGGCTTGGCGGCGAGCGCCCGGCGGTGCTGCAAATGGCGACCGAAGCGGCGGTGCGCAACGGCCCGCTGGAGCGCGTGCTGATCCGCGACGGCGCGCGCGTGCACGTCATTGCAGCGGAGCGCATCGACACCATCGAGGCGCAGGACGATTACGTTGAGATCCTGGCCGAAGGCAAGTCCTACCTGAAGAACCAGCGCCTGTCGGAGCTGGAAGAACAGCTGGACCAAACCCGTTTCGTGCGCCTGCACCGCTCGTGGATCGTGAATGTGGAACGCATCGAGCGTATCGAGCAAGCCACCAAAGACAGCCACTGCGCTGTGCTGAAAGACGGCCGCAAGATCCCGGTCAGCCGCAGCGGCTACCAGAAAGTGAAGGGCTTATAAGCCATTCTTCGCCGTCCCGTGACTTTTGGTGAGACTGCGCTTGTCTTCTGCAAGCTAATATGCCGGATCGGAAAACCATAAGAAATGCGCATGACGCCGGACCGGATTTATTTCAAGGACAACCCGTGGCCCGAGGGACACCCCATCAAAGAGTTCACCTGGTCCGCCAAAGAGGTTGGCGGCGAGGTCTGGTTCGACCTGCACCTCGAGTCGGCCGACTACTACTCGGAGCGGGATATCGAGGATGACGAGGACGCGGACTACCCGTCCGACTGGGCGGCACCCATCGTATGGGGCAATTACCACTCCTGCATTTTGTCCTCGACCTATTGGGACAATGAAGGCTTCCGGGTTTGCGCCAAAGCGGACTATTCCCCCGAACTGCTGGACGGCCTGGAACTGAGCATCGATCCCGATCCGGAGTCGCTTGAGGACTTCTCAGACCTGGCGTTCCACATTTACTTGCTGGGGCACGATGCGGTGGCCAAACACAAGATCCGGTTCGACCGGATTGGCGACAGTTCCCGCTTCAACATTACCTGGACTGGAAAAATCGCACAGGCCTACGTTGGCGACTACGAATTCAGGCACGAGTTCACGCTGGTGGTATCGAGCGTTGAATTCCCCGAGCTGGAAAATTAGTATGAAGCGACTTCTCATGATGGTGTTCGCGCTGGCGGTCGTACCGGCGCACGCCCAGTTGTACAAATGGACCGATGCCAACGGCAAGGTGCACTATTCGGATCGCCCGCAGGATGGGGCGAATGCCAAGACGGTCGCGGTGCCGCGTGCGGGCGCCGCAGGAGCGACCGGCGCCGCCGCCGGCGATGACTGGCGCGAACGCGAGCGGGAATCGCGCGAGCGGCTGGTCAAGCGCCAGCAGGAGGAGCGGCGGGCGGATGCCGCAGCAGCGGCGCAGGCAGCGAAGCAGCCATACAACCCCAGCATGCATAAATCCGATAAGCCGATGACGGACGACGAAATGTGTACGCGCGACGCGCAGCAGATTGCGTACTCGGAAAAAGCCAAGCGCCTGGCGTTCAACCGCGCCAACGGCACAAGCTCCGTCGCAAGCGAAGAGGAAACGCGCGAGATCGTCCGCCAGCGCAAGGAGAACCACGCATTATTATGCGGCCCCGGCCAGCGCCGCCGATAAACCGTTCGTTGCGCGCTCAGAGAACAGGGAGTTGGTTCTAAGCGTCGCGAAGTCGAATTTTCAAGCACGAAGATTTTACGACCGCAACGGTTTTGTCGTCACGGGCGAGGGTGGAAGGTCGTACCGCGGTACTACGGTTGAGTACTTACAGATGAAGTCCCAAGCAGTTACCGCGAACGCGCAGCTGCAGCTGGCCGGGGGCTGACGACCGGCAGCCAACACCGTAGCTGAGATGCCTGGCTCAGTACATTCCGGCCATCTTGGCCATCATGCCGAGGATCGCCGTGCCATAGGTTACGGCGATGCCGATCATCCAGCGAGTGTTTCGTGCCATCTCCGCGCGGAGTTCGGCAAAGCCGCGATCCATATGCTCGCGCAGCCGGACTTGTTCCGCGACAATCTGTCGCCATTGCTCCCGTAAGAAATCCACTTCTGCCTCCAATCTTGCGATGCGCTCCCCCTGTTCCATTTTATGCTCCCGGTTGCGTTAAAGCTCTACTGTGTACCTCCGGGCGCTTGCGATTTTGAGCTGGGACAGAGTTTATGCAGAAAAGTTCCGCGATTCGACATGCCACCAGGCGGGTAGCAGGGCCTGGATCTCGGGGCGGGCAAAGCGGTCGTCGATCAGGTGGACGGTGCCGCGGTCGCTGGTGGTGCGGATCACGCGGCCGGCGGCCTGCACGACCTTCTGCAGGCCGGGGTAGAGGTAGGTGTAGTCGTAGCCGGCGCCGAATGCGGTTTCCATGCGCGCCTTGATCTGTTCATTGACGGGATTGATCTGCGGCAGGCCGAGGGTGGCGATGAAGGCGCCGATCAGGCGGTCGCCGGGCAGGTCGATGCCTTCGCCGAAGGAGCCGCCCAGCACGGCGAAGCCGATGCCCTGGCCGCCGGCGCGGAAGCGGTCGAGGAAGGCGTCGCGGGCGCTTTCGTCCATGCGCCGTTCCTGGCGCCACAGCGGTACGTGCGGGTGCTGCGCGGCGAACAGTTCGGCGACCTTTTCCATGTAATCGAAGCTGCTGAAGAAGGCCAGGTAGTTGCCGGGCTGGCGCTGGTATTGCTCGCCCATCAGCGCGGCGATCGGCGCCAGCGAGCGTTCGCGGTGCTGGTAGCGGGTGGAGATGTGGCTGGCGATATGCACCTGCAGCTGTTGCGCTTCGAATGGTGAGGCGACGTCGACCCAGGCGGTATCTTCCGGCATGCCGAGCGTGTCGGCGTAATAATTCCAGGGGCTGAGCGTGGCGGAGAACAGAGCCACCGTGTGCGCTGCTTCAAAGCGCTGCTTGAGGAAGGGCGCTGGCAGGATGTTGCGGATGCAGAGCACTGAATTGACGCGCCCCGCTGCGGCGCCGCGTCCGCTGTCGCTTTTCTCGACATCGAACAGCGAGTGCTCGCCGAAGCTTTCCGCCAGGCGGCCGAACAGCAGGGCGTTGAAGTAGAAGTCCAGCACGTCGGCATCGAACCAGGCGGGGTGCTCGGCCATGTAGTCGCCGATCTCGGTGCAGGCATTCTGCAGCGCGGCCATGAACTTTTCGGGCAGCGCGGCGTGGCTGGCGTAGGCACCATCCTGCTCCTTCTCCAGCGCGCTCCATTGCCGGTGCACGCGGTCCAGGGGCTTGCGCAGTGCTTCCGGTGCGGTCTTGCGCAGCACGCGCAGGCGCACGTGGTCCATTTCGGCCGAGTACATCTTGCGCGCGCGCGAGACCATATTGTGTGCTTCGTCGGCCAGCACGCCGACTTTCCAGCCGTTCATCTGTGTCTGCGAGTACAGCATGGCGCTGAGGTCGAAGTAGTAGTTGTAGTCGCCCACCACCACGTCGGCCCAGCGCACCAGCTCGGACTGCAGGTAGTAGGGGCAGACCTGGTGCGCCAGCGCCACTTCGCGCACGGCGGCGCGGTCCAGCATGGGCAGCTGCAGCGCGGCGGCGCGGGCGCCGGCCAGGCGGTCGTAGAAGCCCTGCGCCAGCGGGCACGATTCGCCGTGGCAGGCTTTGTCGGGGTTCTCGCAGGCGGTGGTCTTGGCGGCCAGTTCCAGCGCGCGCAGCGGCAGCAGCGGTGCGCTGCGCTTGATGGTTTCCACCGCGCCGAGCGCCATGCTGCGGCCGCTGGTCTTGGCGGCCAGGAAGAACACCTTGTCCAGGCCATGCTCGGCGCTGGCTTTCAGCAGCGGGAAGATGCTGCCGATGCTCTTGCCGATGCCGGTCGGCGCCTGCGCCAGCAGTGAGCAGCCGCGCGCGCTCGCTTTGAACATGGCTTCCGCCAGCTGGCGCTGGCCGGGGCGGAAGTCGGCGTGCGGGAAGCGCAGGGCGCGCAGCTGTTCGTCGCGTGCGTGGCGGTGCGCCAGTTCCTGCTCGGCCCAGGCGATGAAGCGGCCGCATTGCTCTTCGAAGAAGGCGCGTAGCGTGGCGGCGTCGGCTTCCTCCGTCAGCACGGTCTCTTTCTGCGAGCCGATGTCGAAGTAGACCAGCGCCAGGCGCAGCGCAGGCAGGCCGCGCGCCTGGCACAGCAGGTGGCCGTAGACCTTGAGCTGGGCCCAGTGCAGGATGCGGTGGTTGGCCGGCTGGCGCGCCAGGTCGCCGCGGTAGGTCTTGATTTCTTCGAGCTGGTTCTGGCGCGGGTCGTAGCCGTCGGCGCGGCCGCGCACGTGCAGCGGGCCGAAGTCGCCGGACAGGCTGACCTCGCGTTCGTAGCCTTCATCGCGGCGACTGGCGACGATGGCGTGGCCTTCGATGCCTTCCTGCGCGGTTGGCGTGGGCGTAAAGCGCAGGTCAAGGTCGCCTTGCTTGGCGGTGAACTCGCACAGGGCGCGGACGGCAATCGTGTAGCTCATTCTTGCCAGGCCAGGTAACAGACGGAGACCGGCATGCCATGCTCGGCGCAGTAGTCGATCCAGCGCAGCTGGTTGTCCTGCAGGCGGTCGCCCGGGCCTTTGACTTCGACCATGCGGTAGCGGCGCTGCTCCGGCCAGAACTGGATCAGGTCGGGGAAGCCGCTGCGGTTGGATTTGATGTCCAGCAGGATGCGCTCGAACCAGCGCCGCAGGTGCGCCGCCGGGATGCAGGCCAGCGCCAGGTCCAGCAGCTCATCGTCGATGGCGTCCCAGTACACGAAAGGCGACTGCAGGCCGGCCTTGGCGGTAAAGTTGGCGCGGATGGTGTCGCCGTAGCTGCCGTCGTCCAGGCGCGCGAAGCAGGCGTCGAACAGGGCGGCGCGGCGGCGCTGGAAGTCGGCGCTGTGCAGGTCGGCCGGGCCGTGGTGGAAGGGGTGGAAGAAAGCGCCGGGAATGGCGGCGAACACCGCGTCCCAGCACAGCAGGCCAAACAGCGAATTGGCCAGCGCGTTCTCGACGTAGAAGCAGGGTGCTTCGTCCTGCCACAAATGGTCGCGCACTACGCCTTCGACCCACCAGTCCTCGCCAGGCATGGGCAGCACCAGGTCGATGCGCTCGACCGGCGTTGGTTTGTGGGCTGGGGCGCGCACGTGGCCCAGCTTGCGGCGCAGGCGCGGCGCCATGCGCAGCAGCTGCTGGCGCTCGGCCTCGCTCTCCGGCGCGGCTTGCGCGCGCTGCAGCCATTCATAGGCCAGCCCCAGGCGCTCGTCCTTTTCCAGCACGCGGATGGCGCGCGCGCGGGCGCCGGGATAGGCGCACTGTTCGTACAGCTCGAAGGCGCCGGCCCAGTTGCCGAGCTTTTCCAGCTGCTGGCCGAACTGGAACAGCATTTTCTGGCGGCGGCTGAGCAGCCATTCATTATCGCCGGCCAGCGCCGGCAGTTCACGCGCCAGCTGCAGCGGGTCCTCGCCCTCGGCAAAACGTTCGCGGCAGGCGTGCAGGGCCAGGTAGTCGTCGATGTCGCGCCGCGAACGGAAGCCGCGCGCGGCGGGCGAAAACTCGACCTTTTCGTAGCGGTAGATGCCCAGGTTGGATAGCACGAATTCCGACCAGTCCTGGTGGAAGTTACCGAAGAAGATCAGGCGCAGCCGGTCGCACAGCGGCTTGGACAGGATATGGTAGACCTGGTCGCCGGCATCGGCATACCAGGCGCTGAAACGGTGGCTGCCTTCGTGGCGCTCGCGCAGGGCTTCCAGCTGGTCGGCCTTGCGTGCGTTGCGTTCGGCGCCGCTCAGCGCGAACACGCGCGTGATTTCCGGCTTTTGCAGCAGGTCGAACAGTTCGTCCAGCGTCAGTTCGGGGTCCTGCACCACCCAGCCTTGCTCGACCAGGGGCGCGGCGGCGCCCAGCGGGCAGCCGATTTCCGGGTAACTGAGCTTGGAGGCGCGGAACAATTCACCCTTGCGCATGACCATGCGCACGAACAGGGCGCGCGCGGGCTGGGGCAGGGTGGGGAAACGGGCCAGGAATGTGGCTTCCTCGGCGGTCAGCAGGTCGCTATAGCGCTCGCCAATCCAATGCAGGACCTGGTGGAAGTTTTCCAGGTAGTAGAACGGATTTTCAAGGACTTGGTTCATGCAGGCGGCGCGGCGCGAAAACTGTATTTATATACAGTATAACGCGCCGACACCTGCGTTGTCAGCCCTTCTTGCCGGCGGCGCTGGCTTTTTCGACCTGCTGTTCGAACGCCTTGACGGCGTCGCGCGTGGCCTGGGTCACCTGTTCATAGCCCTTGAAGGCGTTATCGATGGCGGTTTTGACAATTTCCACCGCGTTGTCCGAGCCGGGGCGCACGTTCTTGGTCACGTCGTAAATCAGCGCGCTCAGGTTGGATTTGGCTTCCGCCAGGTGGGCGTCGGCGGCTTTGTGGAAGTCGGCCGACATTTCCGACAGCAGGGCACCCAGCTGCTGGTTGTAGGCGTTGGTGGCGGCCATGCCGGGCTGCAGGCGGGCATTGATCACGTCCATGGCCTCCTGCGGGGTGGCGGCGGCGCTTACCTTGCGGCCGGCGTCGACCTGGTCGTCCAGCGCTTTTTTGGCGGTAGCCATATTCAGGGCCACGGCCTGCTCCACGCCCTGCATGGCGCGGCTGGTCAGGGTGTTGAAGGTCTCCAGCTGGAATTCAAACAGGGTCTTGGTCGCGTTGGCGAACTGCTCGGGATTCTGAAACATACGGTCTCCTTCGTTGTCGTTGGGATGGCGCTGCTTCTTGCTTTGGCTTCATTATTTAGTACGCACCAACTTTTCGCAATGGGCATCTTTGTAAGGCCCGGCGATCTGTACCCAGCCTTCGCCCAGCGGCGTTTGCGAACAAGTTCTCTGGCCGTCGAGGCGGCTCTGGTACAGGTACCAGTATGCCGGAGCGGCCAGGGTGGCGCCGGCGGCGCCGGCAAGCAGCAGGAACAGGGCGAAGCGGCGTTTCATCGTGGTGCGCTCAGGGGGAGGTGGAGGGTGAAGGTGCTGCCCCGGCCCGGCGTGCTGTCGACTTCAATATGGCCGGCCAGCACCCCGGTCACGATATTGTGCGTGATGTAGAGGCCTAGGCCGGACTGGCCGGCGCCCAGGCGGGTGGTGAAGAACGGGTCGAAAATGCGGCGCAAGTGTTCCGGCGCGATGCCGGCGCCGTTGTCGGACACGATCAGCAGCACCTCCTTCCCCTCCACATCGGCACTGATCTCCACCTGGGCGCCACCCGGCGGCGGCGCGGCGAAAGCGTGGACGATGCAATTGTCGACCAGGTGGCCCAGGGCCTGCACCAGCGGGCCGGGGTAGCTGTCCATCCGCAGGCCCGGCGCCACATCGAGCCGCAGGTGCGGGCGCGGTTGCGGCAGGCTGGCCCACAGGGGCGCCAGCAGTTCCTGCAGCAGTTGCGCCAGGTCGAAGCTGCGGCGCTGGGCGTCGGTGGTATCGACGGCAATCTGCTTGAAGCTGGCCACCAGGCTGGCGGCGCGCTGCAGGTTGCGCTGCAGGATTTCGCCCGCCTGGCGCGCCTGGTCCAGGTAGGTATCGAGTTCCGAGCGGCGGATGCCGGACTCCATCTGGCCCGCCAGCGCCGAGGTATGGTCGGCCAGCGTCGTGGCGGTGACCAGGCTGTTGCCGATCGGCGTGTTCAGCTCGTGCGCCACGCCGGCCACCAGTGCCCCCAAGGCCGCCAGTTTGTCGCGCCGCACCAGTTCATCCTGCGTCATGCTGAGGTTTTCCAGCGCCGATTGCAGCTCCTCGTTGGTCAGTTCCGCCTGGTGCATGGCGCGCGACAGTTCGGCGGTGCGCGCCTCCACCAGTTCCTCCAGGTGGGTGCGGTGGCGCAGCAGCTCGGCCTCGCGCCGCGCGCGTTCGATGGCGATACTGGCCAGGTGGCTGGCGACGCCGATCAGGCGCTGCTCCTCCGCGTCGGGCCGGCGCACCGTGCGGTAATACATGGCGAACGAACCCAGCACCGTATGCTCGTCCTGCAGGATGGGCATGGACCAGCAGGCGCGCAAATCGTAATCCTTGACCAGGTCGCGGTAGGGTGCCCAGAGCGGGTCATGTTCGATGTCGGACACCACCACTGCTTCGCGCCGGTGCATGGCGGTGCCGCAGGAACCGACGCCGGGGCCGATGGCCAGCCCCTCCAGCAGCGCGGTGTAGCCTGCCGGCAGGCTGGGGCAGCAGGCGCAATGCATATGCACGCCATCGTCATCCAGCAGCATCACGGAGCACAGCACGCCGTCCGACTGGGACTCCACCAGGCGCACCAATGCCTGCAGCGTCTCCTGCAGCGGCACGCCGCGCGCCACCATTTCCAGCAACTGCTCCTGGCCGACGCGCAAAGCTTCGGCGCGCTGGGCGCCGGTGACATCCACCAGGCGGATGTGGAACAGGCGCCGGCCCGGGCGCGTGATGCGCACGCCGCGCACCTCGCATTCCAGGGTGCGCCCGCTGCTATGGCGGAAATCGATACGGTGCACGCGCAACTCGCCGGCCTGCACGCGCTCCATCATGGCCGCCAGTTCGGCCGGATCGCACAGCTCGGCCAGCGGCGTGGCCAGCAGCTCCAGCGCGCTGCGCCCGAGCAGCTGCTCGGCGCGGTGGTTCAAGTCGACGGGACGGCCGGATTCCATGTCCAGCAGCAGGACCGCATCGGGCGACGCGGCTGCCATCATGTGGTAATTCACTTCCAGGTCGAAGCCGCCGATGCGCCGGCCCTCCAGGGCTGTCAGCACATGATCGACGACGCTGGTGGTGGCCAGCGGCAGGCTGAAATAGCCATCGGCCCCGGCCCGCGCGGCGCGCTGCTGTTCCTCCAGCGAAGGACGGTGCGACATGAGCAGGACCGGAATGCGGCGTCCCGTGTGCGCCTGCGCCAGCTGGCCGGCGAGTTCCAGTTCCGCGCTGCCCGCCTGTGCCACATCGAGCAGGACCAGCGCAACCCGTCCGGAAGCGGCCACGCGCAAGGCATGCTCGCCGCTGGTGACCGATTCAACGCGGTAGCGGTGCTGCGCGAGCGCCAGCTCCAGCCCCGCTACATCGAGGCTGGCGGCGGTTGCGACCAGGATGGTGTCGTAGTTCTCCACGTCGCCAGTGTATTACACCTGCGGCGCAACGATGCGCGGCAAGTTGTCCTCGATCCAGTCGACCAGCACTTCCAGACGCTCGGCCACCTCGCGCCCCAAGGGCGTCAGGCTGTATTCGACATGGGGCGGGATGACCGGCAGGGCAGTGCGCAGGACGAAGCCGTCGCCCTCCAGGGCAACCAGGGTCTGCGCCAGCATCTTCTCGCTGACGCCGCCCACCTCCTTGCGCAGCTGGCTGAAGCGGTGCATGCCGCCCAACAGCACCACCAGCACCAGCACGCCCCAGCGGCTGGTGACATGGCTCAGGACGGCCCGCGACGGGCAATCGGGCGCCAGCACATTGCCGGGCCGCGCACATTGGCGCGCCAGGGCCGCGCGCAGCGATTTAGAAGTTTTTTCCATACTTACCAAAAAGTACGTACTTACGAAAAGTTAGTGTAGATCCTATTATAGCCCCACGTCATTCTTAACCAAGGAGAAAAACATGATCGTGGTCACTGGCGCCTCGGGCGCACTGGGTCAATTGGTGGTGCAAGGCCTTCTGGACAAGGTCCCGGCGGCGCAAATTGTGGCGGCCGTGCGCGACCCGGCCAAGGTGGCGCACTTCGCGGCGCGCGGCGTCCAGGTGCGGCAAGCCGACTACAACGACCCGGCCAGCGTGGACGCAGCGCTGGCCGGCGCCGAAAAGGTGCTGCTGGTCTCGTCCGACACGGTAGGGCAGCGCCTGCCGCAGCACCTGAACGTGGTCGCCGCCGCCCGCCGCGCCGGCGTGCGCCTGCTGGCGTACACCAGCATCCTGCGTGCCGACCGCTCGCCGCTGGCGCTGGCCGAGGAGCACGTCGCCACCGAAGCAGCGATCCGCGACAGCGGACTGGCCTACAGCTTCCTGCGCAACGGATGGTACCTGGAAAACTTCGACAGCCGCATTGCCGGCGCTGCGCAGCGTGGCGAAGTACTGGGCAGCGCCGGCGACGGCCGGATTTCCGCCGCAGCCCGCGCCGACTACGCCGCCGCTGCTGTAACGGTTTTGACGGCGGACGCACCCCAGCCGGTGTACGAACTGGCCGGCAGCACATCCTTCACGCTGGCCGAACTGGCCGCGGAAGTAGCGCGCCAGACTGGCCGGCCGGTCAGCTACCGCGACATCGCGCAAGCGGACTATGCCGGCGTGCTGTCCAGCATCGGCGTACCGGCGCCCTGGCCGAGCCTGCTGGCCGATGCCGACGCCGGCACTGCGCTGGGCGGCCTGTTCGATGAAGGGAAGGCGCTGGAAAAACTGATTGGCCGGCCAACGCGCAACGTGGCGCAGGCGGTGGAAGCGGCCCTGAAATGAAAAAAGCTCCCGGAAGGGAGCTTTTTTGCGGAATTCTTGGTGCCCACGGAGGGACTCGAACCCCCACACCTCGCGGCACATGGACCTGAAC
>NZ_JAYSCO010000066.1:0-31555 GCF_041914865.1 Pseudoduganella sp.
CCGCCCAACGCCGGCCCGGCGACGGGCGCGGGCAACGCGGCGGCGGGCGCCAGCGGCGGCACGGCCGCCACGCCGGGCAGTCACGCCACCGCTCCCCCAAGCGGCAACACCCCGGGCGGCAGTCCAGCCGCCACGCCCGGCACGTCCACGCCACCCAGCGGCCAGCGTCCTGGCCGCTGACATCCGGCCGGCGCCAGGCGCCGGCTAGCGCTTGCGATCGCCCAGGGTCGCCATCACACGCGCGGCGTTTTCCGCGCAATCGACGCCGGCCGGCTTCGCACCGATCAGATCCACCAGGGACAGCAGTTCGGCCTTGCTGCGTGCCAGGCGCTGCTCAAGTGCCTCAATGTCGGCGATTTTCTTGCGCAGCGCCCCCAGCAGCTCATCGTGCTTCCAGGATGCGGCACCGTCCGGCAACAATTGCCGGATCTCGTCCAGCGAAAAGCCGGCATGCTGGGCGTCGCTGATGATGCGCAGCACCGTCACGGCATCGGCCGGATAGTCGCGATAGCCGTTCGCCTGGCGGCTGCCCAGCTTGAGTAGCCCTTTTGCTTCATAGAAGCGGATGGTTGATGCCGCCAGGCCGCTTTGCCTGGCCAGTTCCCCGATTTTCATGACGCCCACCTGATCGTTCCCGGCTCCACTATAAGCTTAAAGTTCAATTGAAGGTCAAGCGTAAAAACAGGGCTTGACCTTCAAGCGAGGTTCAAGCTTAAGGTGGCGCCATTGCAACCCAAGGAGCCGCCAGATGGACGCTTTCACTTCGCTGACCCTGCCCAACGGAGTCACCCTGCCCAACCGCATTGCCAAAGCCGCCATGGAGGAAAACATGGCCGACGCCGACCACGCGCCGTCGCAGCGCCTGCTGCGCCTGTACCGCGCCTGGGCCGAAGGCGGCGCCGGCCTGCTGATCACCGGCAATGTCATGGTCGACCGGCGCGCCATGACCGGCCCCGGCGGCGTGGTGCTGGAATCGGCGCAACACGGCGCCCGATTCGAGCAATGGGCGGCTACGGCGCGCGCGCAAGGCGCCCACATCTGGATGCAGATCAACCACCCGGGCCGCCAGATGCCGGCCGCGCTGGGACAGCCCACCATCGCCCCGTCCGCCGTCGCCCTCGAACTGGGCAGCTTCAGCAAACAGTTTGCCGCCCCGCGCGCCATGCGCGAGGACGAGATCGCCGAGGTGCGCGAGCGCTTTATCGCCAGCGCGCGCCTGGCTGAGCGATTCGGCTTCCATGGCGTGCAGATCCATGCGGCGCATGGTTACCTGCTGAGCCAGTTCCTGTCGCCGCTGGCCAACCAGCGCACCGACCGCTGGGGCGGCTCGCTGGAGAACCGCGCCCGTCTGCTGCTGGACATCGTACAGGGCGTGCGCGCCGCCGTCGGCCCGCGCTTTGCCGTCGCCGTCAAGCTCAATTCGGCCGACTTCCAGCGCGGCGGCTTCAGCAGCGACGACGCACGCCAGGTGGTGTCCATGCTCAATCCGCTCGGGGTGGACCTGCTCGAACTGTCGGGCGGCAGTTACGAAGCGCCGGCCATGCAGGGCCAGGCGCGCGACGGCCGCACCCTGGCGCGCGAAGCCTATTTCCTGGAGTTCGCGCAGGAGATGCGCGCCGTGGCGCGCATGCCGCTGATGGTGACCGGCGGCATTCGCCGCCTGGCGGTGCTCGAGCAGGTCCTGGCCAGCGGCATCGACATGGCGGGCATTGGCACCGCACTGGCACTTGAACCGCAGCTGCCGCAGGCATGGCGTGCCGGCCTGGATGCGGCGCCGCAGCTGCGCACGATCCGCTGGAACAACAAGGTACTGGCCTCGCTCGCCTACATGGCCATGGTCAAGCACCAGCTAAGCCGCCTCAGCCAGGGCAAGCGCAGCAACCCCGGGGTGCTGCCCGTCGTCGCCTTGCTGCAGCAGCAATGGCACACCGCATTGCGCAATGCCCAATACCGCAAATGGATGACCGTATGAAACTCGCACAACTGGCCACCGGCCTGGCACTGGCCGCCTGCAGCACACCGCTCTGGGCGGCCGACACCATCATCGACATCGCCGGCCACCCGGTCCCGGTCACGGCCAGCGGCCTGTACGACCGCTACCGCTCCAATCCGCCGCTGGCGGTGATCGCGGCGGAGGCGCCCGGCATCGACCTCAGCTGGTTCAAAACGCTGCCCAAGGCACGCGCCGGGGGCATGGGCTTCGCCTCCTATTCACCCAACTTCTACTACAAGAACAGCCGCATCACCGCCGTCTTCACCGCCGACCTGGCGCGCCTGCGCGAGCTGATGCCGGAGGCCGTACGCAACGTGGTGCAGCCGCTGCAGGTGTGGCCGGGGCGCGGCCTGGTCGCCCTCACCGCCTATGCCTATGAGTACTGCGACAACGACAGCTACAACGAGTTCGCGCTCTCCATCATCACCAGCAAGCCGGGCGCCAGCAACCTGGGGCCGTTGACCCTGGCCGGGCAATCCATGTCCAAGCAGTTCTGGGGCTATGTGCTGAAGCTGCCGGTCAATACCGAGCTGGCGCGCGTGCGCGGCGTGGTCGGCTACAACCTGCCCAAGTGGCTGACCAGCATCGAGCGCAGCGAGACGGCGCAGGCGGTCACCTATCGCATTGGCGGCGAGCTCACCATCGAAGCGAAGAAACTGCCCGGCCTGTCGTCCGAAGTGGAGCTGGTCACCAACAGTTTCACCAACCTCGACCGGCAAGGCCGCCTGACCACCGGCTACGCCATCTCGCGCCAGCTCCGCCACGCCAACAGCAGCGCGGCGGACGCCGTCAAACTGGGTCTGGGCGACGGCAACCTGTCGGCGTACATCAAATCGCTCAAGCTGGGTCGCTTGCTGCGCTATGAGTATGTGCCGGAGTTCCAGGCCGCACTGTATGCACCAACCCTGCTGCCATAAATGCCGCCCGGCCCAGGCCCCGCGCGCTATTTGGCGATGAGGAGCAGCACGCCCCGTCCGCACAGGCCGTACACGGTGTTTTCACCGCCGAGCGCGTCTTCCGCACCGGGCGCGCGCACCTGGCCGGCGCCTTCGGCCCAGCCGCAGGTGTCGGTCACGCGGTACCAGCTCTTGCCGTTGCCCGGCCACGGCAGGGTAAAGTTCACGCTGGCGCTCCAGCCGTTGTAGGCGACATAGATGGCCGATGCGCTGTCGCCAAACTCGCTGCCGTCGATACGCCAGGCCAGCGCGTGGTTGGCGCTGTTGTTGAAATAGCCCGCATCGGCCACCGTGCCATCGGGCTTGAACCAGCGCAGTTGCTCCATCACGTTGCCGTTGCCATCGCTGGCCGCGTAGAAATTCGCCGGCCGCAGCGCCGGGTGGGCTTTGCGAAAGGCCAGCAAGCCTTTGGTGAAGGCCTGGAAGTTGGCCTGGTCGGTGCTCCAGCTCCAGTTCTGCCAATTGGCGCTGGAATCGAGGTTGTACGGGTTGTTGTTGCAGTTGATGCTGCGCAGCGCCTCATCGCCGCCTACCAGCATCGGCACGCCGGCCGACAACAGCATCAGCGCCATGCCGTTGCGCGCCGCCTTGCGCTGCTCGCCTGCCACGCCGCCCTGGTCCCAGCTGTTGTTATTGTCTTCGCCGCCATCGCTCGGGCCATAGGGCCAGGCCTGGCTGTTGTTCTTGCTGTTGCAGCTGTACAGGTCCTTGAGGGTGAAGCCGTCATGCGCGGTGATGAAGTTGATCGAGTGCCACGGCTTGCGGCCGTCGTCGCCGTACAGGTCGCTGGAGCCGGCGAAACGGGTCGCCAGCGTGCCCGGCGTCACCGCCGCCACGCCCATCTTGTTCTGGTCCTGGCGGATGGCGTCGCGGTAGATGCCGTTCCATTCGGCCCAGCCGCTGGGGAAGCCGCCCACCTGGTAGGAATTGCCGCCGATGGCCCACGGTTCGGCTATGTGGTCGACCCCGCTGCCGCCGGTGGCGGGGCGCGGCGGCAGCTCGGCCACGATGCGGTTGAGCGCATTGCCGCTGTCCATCTTGTCGAAGTTGAAGCAGCCGTGCTGGCAGGTGTTGCCCAACACCGAGGCCAGGTCGTAGCGGAAGCCGTCCACGCCCAGCTGGTCGCGCCAGTAGGCCAGGGAATCGACGATCAGGTTCTGCGCCACGGTATTGCGCGTGTTGTAGTTGCCGCCGACGCCGGTGTTGTCCCAGGAATTCTGGTAGTCGGCGGTCAGCGAATAGTAGGTCGGGTTGTCCAGGCCGCGCATGCCGTACAGGTTGTAGGTGGCGCTGTCGCCGGCATTCCACTGCCCGCCCTCGCCGGTGTGGTTGTAGACCACGTCGATGTAGACCTTGATGCCGTTGTCGTGGAAGGCCTTGACCATTTCCTTGAACTCGCGCGTCGGGCCGCCCGGACTTTTGTCGTAGCTGTAGCGGCGGTCGGGCGCGAAATAGCCCAGGGTCATGTAGCCCCAGAAGTTGTCGCCCGTGGTGGTGACGGGATCGGCGTCGTTGGTGTCGTTCTGGGTTTCCTGCAGCGGCAGGAATTCGATGGCGGTCACGCCCAGGCTGGCCAGGTACGGCGCCTTCAGGCCCGCCCCTTTATAGGTGCCGCGATAGGCCGCGCTGATGCCGCTATCGTTTTTGGTCAGGCCGCGCACGTGCGCTTCATACACGATATCGTCCTTGAAGGCGCGCGTGGGCTTGCTGCCGACCGACTGGCTGTCGCCTTGCAGCACTATGCCTTTCGGCGCGCTGCTGCCGCTGTCGATATTGCGGTACAGCGGGCCGCTGGCGTAGATGGTGCCGTTGCCCATGCTGGCCGTCACCGGGTCGTGGCTGATTTCCAGGGCATAGGGATCGGTCAGCAGCTTGTTGGGATTGAAGCGGTTGCCGCTGGCGTCGACATCGCTGATGAAGCCGGTGCCGGAGCCCTTGGTCCAGGCCGCGTTGTAGGGCCAGTTCGGGCCCCAGGCACGGTAGCCGTAGTACACGGTGCCGCCGATGCCGTAGCCGGCCAGCTGGGCGCTGCTCACGTTCACGCTCCACACACCGCCGGCGCCGAGCGTCATCGGCAGGCGGGCTTTTTCCTGCTGGCCGGTGGCGGCGCTGTACAGGTAAAGCTCGATGCGCGTGGCGCGTCCGGAATACACCTTGAAATTGATGCTGGACTTGCTGGCGTCATAGGCGGCGCCAAGCTTGCTGGGATTGATGGCGGCATGGACGAGCGGGCTGGCCAGCAAGGCACAGCCCAGCATCGCCACCCCGAGGGCACGGCGAAATTTCATAACGTCTCCTGTTTAATTATGTACTTTTGCTACGAAGTAGCGAGACGATTCTGCGCGCAGCCTGGGGTTTACTCAATCGTGCCGTGCCGTTCGTGATGTAATTTCACTACAGCATCAGGCAAAAAAACCGGCGCCTCCTTGCGGAGGGCGCCGGCTTTCGGTTCAGGCCGGGAGAGGCTTAGAACTTGTAGTTGTAGGCCAGGCCCAGCAGGTGCAGGCGGGTGTTCCAGCTGCCAACGGTGGTTTCGCCGTTGCCGGTGCAGGAGCCAGCCGGGTGCAGTGGGCTGCAGTTGTTTTTGTAGGTGGTCTTGGCTTCGTCGAACTTCAGGAAGCTGTAGGCCAGGTCGATCGAGGAATTGTTCGACAGCTTCCAGTTAGCGCCGAAGGACAGTTGCTTGCGGTCGGAGTCAGGCAGTGCAGCGTGACGCAGGGTCGCGTTTTCCACCGGTGCTTCGTCGATGGCCACGCCAGCGCGCAGCATCCAGTTGCTGTTCAGCTTGTAGTTCATGCCCAGCGATGCGCGCAGGGTGTTTTTCCACTGCTGGCGGATCACTTCGTCGCCTTCGCCGGTGCCGACGAACACGATGTGCAGGTCTTTCATGCGGGAGTGGCGCGACCAGGTCACGTCAGCCATCAGGGCCAGCTGGTCGTCAACCTGGGAGAACATGTTGACCGACAGGGTTTCCGGGGTCTTGATGTCAACCAGGGCGGCGGAGTTGGTCTTGCGCGAGGACGCTTGCAGCACCTTGTTCACCACGGCGTCGGTGGTCACACCGGAGAAGTCCCACACGGCTTTGCCGCGCAGCTTGTGGTGGATCGAGGAGCGGTAGGACACGCCGAAACGGGTGTCTTTGCTCAGGTGGTACATATAGCCCAGGTTGAAGCCGTAGCCCCAATCCTTGCCGTCCATCTCAGCGTGGCCGTCCTTGATGGACGCCAGGGCCGCTGGGTTGCCGCCGGCAGCGACGATATGCTTCAGCAGTTCAGCACGGCGTGCCTGCGCTTCCGGGGTTGGCGAGCTCAGTGCCAGCACGGAACCAGGCACGTCCACGCCCTGGCCCAGGTAGGCTTTCATGAACTCGGCGTCCAGGCCGAAACCGAAGGAGTGCTGCTCGTTCAGCTTGAAGCCAACGGATGGGTTGATGGTGACCGACTTCAGGTCGATGTTGGTCAGCGCGTAGCGGCCGGTCCAGCCGTAGTCATACGACAGCTTGGCGCCGTACGGCACGAAGGTGCCCAGGCCGACGGTCCACTGGTCGTTCAGCTTCTTCGACAGATAGAAGGAAGGCGCGGCCACTGCGGTCGGCGCGTAGTCGTCCAGGCTGGAAACGCCGCCGGTCGGGGTGCCGGTGAAACGCTTGGAGCCGGTGTCCTTGTATTCGGAGTGTGGTACCACGGCAGTGATGCCGCCCACGAACTGGGTGCCATCCAGGCGGGTCAGGCCGGCCGGGTTGGCGAAAATGGTCGACGCATCGGCAGCTTCCGCACCGTTGGCGTCAGCCGTGCCTTGACCGGACACGGACTGGGAACCGAAGCGGTAACCGGATGCATTTGCGGAGAACGACGCGGCGGACAGGGCGGCCGCGACCAGCAGGGTGAGGTATTTTGGGTTCAAGGTAAGTCTCGGCTGTTAGTTATTGATATAGGTTTAACCTTGCGCTGGGGGAAAGGCGCAAGGGCACCGAAGTTTACACTAAAAAGCGCACGGGAGTGCTTTTAAATTGTGAATTGTGTAACAAAAAAGGGCCCGAAGGCCCTTTTTTATCTGGATTTTCTGCCGATTAACTGGATTTGCGACGGCGCGCCACAGCCAGGCCCGCCAGGCCCAGGCCCAGCAGGCCCAGGCTGGCTGGTTCCGGCACATCGGCCGGAGCCACCGCATCCTGCACCAGGATCAGGCGGTCCCAATCGGTGGAGAAGTTCAGCCAGGTCACATTGCCGGCGCGCCAGCCACCGTTCACAAAGTTGACGTCGCCATTGACGTGCCAGCTCAGGCGGTCGTTCTCCGGATTGTCGCTCCAGCCACCGCCACCGGTGTCAGCCGATTCCTGGACGATCTGGTCGCCCAGGCCGGCGAAGCCGATGGACGAGGAGTTGTAATACCATTCGGCGCCATTGGCCGCGTGGGTCTGGTTATGGCCGGTCAGGGTGAACACTTGCTCCTTGCTTGCATAGCTCAGCAGCTTGAAGGTGGTCGCACCGTCTTCGAGCGCGGCAAACATCACGTTCCTGCCGGCCGCAATGCCGCTGATTACATTCGCCAGGTTGAAGCGGGCGGCATAGTCACCGCGGTAGACGATGGACCAGCCGCCGTTCAGCACAGCGTCATAGCTGACATCGTTTTGCACGCCAACAGCGGTGTAGGCCGGACCGGCGTGGGCGACGCCGAGGGTGGCCAGGGACAGTACGGCGGCCAGCAAGGTTTTTTTCATTCGATATCTCCTGTTGATTGATATCAATGTGCAAGCAATAGATGTGCCATCCTTACAAATCAACACCTTAGCTGCAAAGCAATACCTGTTTGTAAAGTTTATCGACAATTTCCACTGGCAATCATGCGTTGCGCACCAACCGCCGCCCAGCCAGCAGCCGGTACACGATCCGATGCGCCAGGCGGAACAGCAGACGCAGCATCAGCAGCGCCAGGATGGCCTCGCCCACGGTCAGCAGGAAGGCGGCCGCCGCGCCCCAGCGCGCATCGCGCCGCAGGAACTTGGCCACCATGCCTTCGCGCGCCTGCTCGATGCTGTCGTAGAAGGTCGGCACCACCAGCAGGGTCAGCAAGGTGGAGGTGATGGTGCCGCCGATGATGGCCACCGCCATCGGGCGGTAGAACTCGCCGCCATTGCCCATGCCGATCGCCACCGGCATCATGCCGGCGATCAGGGCGAAGGTGGTCATCAGGATCGGGCGCAGGCGCATCTGGCCGGCCTGCATCAGTGCCTCCTGGCGCCCCATCCCCTGCTCTTCCAGCTTGCGCGCCGCATCGAGCAGCAGGATGGCGTTCTTGGCCACCAGGCCCATCAGCATGATGACGCCGATCAGGCTCATCAGGTTGAGGGTGCCGCCGGTGACGATCAGGCCAACCACCACGCCGATCAGCGACAGCGGCAGTGACAGCATGACCGCGCCCGGCGCCGTGAACGAGCCGAACTGCATCACCAGCACCAGGTACATCAGGCCGATACCGGACAGCAGGCCGATGCCCATGGACGTGAAGATTTCGTTCTGCTCGCGGCTGGCGCCGCCGACGTCCTGGCCAAAGCCTTCCGGATAGGACATGCTGTCAGCGATCTTGCGCGCCTCGGCCGTCACCTCACCGGGGGAGCGCCCTTCCACATTGGCGGTGACGGAAATGGTGCGCATGCCGTTCTTGTGGCGGATGGTGGCCGGGCCCTTGCCCATGGTGATGCTGGCAATCTGCTCCAGCGGCACCATCTGGCTGCTGCCGGCGACACTGATCGGCAGGCGCGCGATGCTGTCCAGGCCGGCGCGGTCGGCCGGATGCAGGCGCACCGCCACATCGCGCGCTTCGCCGGTCGGGTCGACCCAGTCGCCGACCTCGATGCCGGCAAAGGCCACGCGCAGGGCCTGCGCCGCGTCGCCGGCGGCAATGCCCATCGAATTGGCCAGACCGCGCTGCAGCTCGATCTGCAGCTCGTCCTTCGGATCCTGCTCGGACAGGCCGACGTCGACCGCGCCCGGCACCTGGCGCAGCTTGTCCATGAACTCGTTGGTGATTTCCATCAGCTTGCGCGAGTCGGGGCCGACAAAGTCGATCTGCACCGGCTTGCCGCCGCCGCCGCCCAGGTCATCCACCACCGTGTACTCGCCGCCCACCAGGCCAGCCAGCTTCTGGCGCAGCTCGGAGGCGATCGCCACCGCATCGCGCTCGCGTTCATTGCGCTTGCCGATATTGACCCAGATATTGCCGCCGGCCAGGTTGATATACGCTTCGGTCGATTTCACTTCCTTGATGCCGTGCGCGATGGCCGCCACCTTGTCCATCTTGGTGGTGGTGTACGCCAGGCTGGACGAGGACGGCGTGCGCACGTCGACGCGGATGGTGCCGCGGTCCTGCTTGGGCACGAAGCTGGTGCCGCCCCATTTGGCCTGCAGCACAATGGCGCCGATGAAGCTGGCCAGCGCGATGGCGCCCATCCAGCGGCGGTGGCGCAGCGCCCAGGCGATCACCTTGCCGTAACGGCTGGCCTGCTGGTCGAACCAGTGGTTGAAGCGGTCCAGCTGCCGGCCGATGCCCTTCTTCGGCGCCGTGTGGTGGTCCGGCGGGTCGCCCCAGTAGGCCGACAGCATCGGATCGAGCGTGAAGGAGATGAACAGCGACACCGCCACCGAGCAGGTCACGGTCAGGGCGAAGGGGCGGAACCATTCGCCGGCCAGGCCCGGCATGAAGGCGACCGGGATGAACACGGCCATGATGGAGAAGGTGGTGGCGGCCACCGCCAGGCCGATTTCGGCCGTGCCTTCCAGCGCCGCCGTGCGGCGGTCGGAACCGTTCTGCATATGGCGCACAATGTTCTCGCGCACCACGATGGCGTCGTCGATCAGCACGCCGATGGCGAGCGACAGGCCGAGCAGGGTCATGAAGTTCAGCGTGAAGCCGCACAGCCAGACCGCGATAAAGGCGGCGATCACCGAGGTCGGCAGCGCCAGCGCCGTGATCAGGGTCGAGCGCCAGGAATTGAGGAAGGCGTACACGACGAAGATGGTCAGCACGGCGCCGAACACCAGCGCCTCGATCACATTGTCCAGCGACTCCTGCGCGTTCTTGCCGTCGTCCTCGGTAATGTCGAGCACGGTGCCGTCGGCGGCCAGTTCCTTGTTGATCTCCGCCGTCAGTGCGCGCACCGCTTTGGCCACCGACACGGCGGACGCATCGCGCGCCCGCACCACATGCAGGGCCACGTTGGGCTTGAGGTTCTGCTTGCTGATATTGTTAATCTCGGCAAAGCCGTCTTCGATCTGCGCCAGCTGCCCCAGGCGGATCACCTCGTTGCCGCGGCGCTTGACCACCACATCCTTGAACTCCTCCGGGCGCTCGATGCGGCCCACCAGGCGGATACCCTTCTCTTCCAGCGCGCCGCGCACCTTGCCCACGGGCGCATTGGTGTTCTGCATCTGCAGCGCATGGGTCACCTCGCCCACCGAGACGTTGTATTCGCGCAGCTTGTCGGCCCGCAGCAGCACCGACAGCTCGCGCCGCAGCGCGCCGTTGACGTTGACCACCGCCACCCCTTCCAGGGCGCGGAAGCGGTCGGCCAGCTTGTCTTCGGCCAGGCGCGAGATGGCCGCATGCGACAGGGTCCGGGACGACAGCGCCAGCTGCATCACCGGCTGCGCCGAGGTGTCGATGCGCTGGATCATCGGCTCCCGCATCTCGGTCGGCAATTTATAACGCACCGAGGCGATGGCGTTGCGCACCTCGTCCGAGGCTTCGATCAGGTTCTTGTCGAAACTGAAGCGGATTTCAAACTGGGCGCCGCTCTCGCCCGACGAGGAAAACAGGTCCTGCACGCCGGCGATCGATTGCAGCGACTTTTCCAGGCGGTTGACCACTTCCCGCTCCACCGTTTCCGGCGAGGCGCCCGGGTAAGGGATGGAAATGAACAGCATTGGCAGTTCCACATCCGGCTCGCGGTTCACGCGCAGCTTGGACAAGGCCAGCAAGCCCACCGCCATCATGGCGATGATCAGCACGATCATCGACACGGGGCGTTTGATACTGAAGTTAGAAAGGAACATTGATTAATTTTTTGTTAATTCAAAGGGTAAGAAAAAAGGGCCCGGGGGCCCTTCTTTCGTCCTGCCGCGGCAGGTTCAGGCCAAGGATCAGGCCACTTTCGGCTGGCGGCGGCCGATCACCAGGCCAACCAGCTTCATCAGCAGGCGGAACACCAGGCGCACGAAGGTCAGGGCCAGGATGGCTTCCACAAAGGTCAGCACAAAGGCCGCCGCCGTGTTCCAGCGCTCCTCGCGGCGCTTGTACTTGGCGAACATGCGGTCGCGGGCGATCTCGATGCTGTCATAGAAGGTCGGCACGACCAGCAGCGTCAGCATGGTGGAGGTGATGGTGCCGCCGATGATCGCGACCGCCATCGGACGGTAGAACTCACCGCCCTCACCCATGCCGATGGCCACCGGCAGCATGCCGGCGATCAGCGCGAAGGTGGTCATCAGGATCGGACGCAGGCGCATGCGGCCGGCATGCATCAGCGCTTCCTCGCGGCCGTAGCCCTCCTCCTCGCGCTTGCGCGCCGCATCGAGCAGCAGGATGGCGTTCTTGGCCACCAGGCCCATCAGCATAATGACGCCGATGAAGGACATCAGGTTCAGCGTGCCCTTGGTCAGGATCAGGCCCAGCACCACGCCGATCAGGGACAGCGGCAGCGACAGCATGACCGCGCCCGGCGCCGTGAAGGAGCCGAACTGCATCACCAGCACCAGGTACATCAGGCCGATGCCCGACACCAGGGCGATGCCCATGGCGCCGAACACTTCGTTCTGGTCCTTGCCGGAACCGCCCACGTCCATGCCGAAGCCTGGCGGGTAATCCATCTCGGCGGCCAGCTTCTTGGCCTCGGCGATCACTTCACCGGTGGAACGGCCTTCCACGTTGGCTGCCACGGATACCATGCGCTTGCCGTTCTTGTGGCGGATGGTGGCCGGGCCCTTGCCCATGGTGATCTTGGCGATCTGGTCCAGCGGTACCATCTGGTTGGTGCCGGTGACGGCGATCGGCAGGCGCTCGATGTTTTCTGGGCTGACGCGGTCGTCCGGATGCAGGCGTACCGCCACGTCGCGGGTTTCACCGGTCGGGTCGACCCAGTCGCCCACTTCGATACCGGCAAAGGCCACGCGCAGCGACTGCGCCGCATCGCCGGCGGAAATGCCCATCGAGTTGGCCAGGCCGCGGTTCAGTTCAATCTGCAGCTCGTCCTTCGGGTCCTGCTCGGACAGGCCGACATCGACCGCGCCCTTGACCTGGCGCAGCTTCTCCATGAACTGGCCGGTGATTTCCATCAGCTTGCGCGAATCCGGGCCGACGAAGTCGATCTGCACCGGCTTGCGGGCGCCGTTGTTGATATCGTCCAGCACCACGAACTCGCCGCCCACCAGGCCGGCCAGCTTCTGGCGCAGTTCGACCGCGATCTCGCTGGCGTCGCGCTCACGCTTGGTACGCTTGCCGATATCGACCCAGATACGGCCGCCCGACAGGTTGACGTAGGTGGAGGTGGCCTTGACTTCCTTGATCGTGTGGGCGATCTGCGCGGCCTTGTCCATCTTGGTCTTGGTGTACTCCAGGCTGGACGAGGACGGGGTGCGCACCTCGATCGCGATCGAACCGAAGTCCGACTTCGGCAGGAAGCTGGTGCCGCCCACGGTGAATTGCAGGGCCAGCGCGCCGATGAAGGACGCCACGGCGATCACGGCCATCCAGCGGCGGTGGTGCAGCGCCCAGGCAATCACCTTGCCGTAGCGGTCAGCCTGGTGGTCGAACCAGTGGTTGAACTTGTCGAGCGCCTTGCCGATGCCTTTTTTCGGACGGGTGTGGTGGTCCGGCGGGTCGCCCCAGTAGGCCGACATCATCGGGTCCAGGGTGAAGGAAATGAACAGCGATACGGCCACCGAGCAGGTCACGGTCAGCGCGAACGGACGGAACCACTCGCCCGGCATGCCGCCCATGAAGGCGACCGGGATGAACACGGCCATGATGGAGAAGGTGGTGGCCGCCACGGCCAGGCCGATTTCGGCGGTACCTTCCAGCGCCGCCTTGCGGCGGTCGGAACCCTTCTCCATGTGGCGCACGATGTTTTCACGCACCACGATGGCGTCGTCGATCAGCACGCCGATCGCCAGCGACAGGCCGAGCAGGGTCATGAAGTTCAGCGTGAAGCCGCACAGCCAGACCGCGATGAAGGCCGCGATCACGGAGGTCGGCAGCGACATCGCGGTGATCAGGGTCGAACGCCAGGAATTGAGGAAGGCGTACACCACGAAGATGGTCAGCACGGCGCCGAACACCAGCGCCTCGATCACGTTGTTCAGCGAGCTTTGCGCATCCTCGCCGCCGTCACGGGTGATTTCCAGCGAGTTGCCCAGGCCTTCGGCCTTGAACTCCTCGTTGATTTCATCGGTCAGCTTGCGCACCGCCTTGGCCACCGACACGGTGGACGCATCGCGTGCGCGGATCACGGCCAGGCCGACGTTCGGTTTGCCGGAACGCAGGCTGACGTTGTTGATGTCGGCAAAGCCGTCTTCGATGGTGGCCACCTGGCCCAGGCGGATCAGCTGGTCGCCGTTGCGCTTGACCACCACGTCCTTGAATTCCTCCGGACGCTCGATACGGCCCACCAGGCGGATCGCCTTCTCTTCCAGGTCGCCGCGCACCTTGCCTACCGGGGCGTTGGTGTTCTGCATGCGCAGCGCATTGGCCACCTCCGCCACCGAGACGTTGAACTCGCGCAGCTTCTCGGCGCGCAGCAGCACCGACAGCTCGCGCCGCAGCGCGCCGTTGACGTTGACGATCGCCACGCCGTCCAGCGCGCGGTAGCGGTCGGCCAGCTTGTCTTCCGCCACACGCGACAGCACCGCGTGCGACTGGGTCTTGGACGACAGCGACATTTGCATGATCGGGTCGGCCGAAGTGTCGATACGCTGGATCATCGGCTCGCGCATCTCGGTCGGCAGCTTGTAGCGTACCGCCGCGATGGCGTTGCGCACCTCATCGGATGCTTCGATCAGGTTCTTGTCGAAGTTGAAGCGCATCTCGATGGTGGCGCTGCCCTCGCGCGAGGTCGAGTAGGTGTCGGTCACGCCGGCGATCGACTGCAGCGATTTTTCCAGGCGGTTGATGACTTCGCGCTCGACCGTCTCCGGCGACGCGCCAGGATACGGGATGCTGACGATCAGCAGCGGAATCTCGACGTCCGGATTCTGGTTGACGCGCAGCTTGGACAGGGCCAGCAGGCCCATCGCCATCATCGCCACGATCAGCACGATCATGGCGACGGGGCGCTTGATACTGAAGTTAGACAGGAACATGGTTTAGATTCCTTTAGTTGCCCTTGCTGGCGCCGGCTGGCAGGGTGGCCGAAGCAACGGCTTTCGGCGCTTGCATCTCGACCTTCTGGCCATCGCGGAAGCTGGAGGCCGGGGTGCGCATGACGATGTCGCCCGTGGCCAGGCCGGTCTGCACCTGCCAGTTGCCGCTGCGCGCATCGCGCGCGCCCATCTGCAGCGGGGTCTTGGCCAGGGCCTTGTCCTTGATCTTCCACACATAGGTGGTGTCGCCCTGCTTGACCAGCGCCGATTCCGGCACCATCAGCGCGGAGGTCGATTCGGCCTCGATGCGGCCTTCCGCAAACAGGCCCGCCACGCGCGGCAGGTTCTTGTCGGCGAATTCAACCAGCACTTCCACCTGGCGGGTCACAGGATTGGCGGCCGGATCGACGCGCTTGACCTTGCCCAGGAAATTCTGGCCCGGGTAGCCGTTGATCGAGAACACCACGCCCTGCCCTGCCTTGACCACGCCCACCGAGTCGGCGGAAACGCGGCCTTCAAAGCGCATCGAGTTCGGATCGACCACTTTCACCAGTTCCTTGCCGATCTGGGCGGTGTCGCCGGCCGACACCTTGCGCTCGGAGACGATGCCGTCGAACGGCGCGCGCACCAGGGTGCGGGTCAGCTGCTGGTTGGCGGTGACCAGGCGGGCGCGTGCGGCGGACAGGTCGGACTGCGCATTATTGCGGCGCACTTCCGCGTCCTCCAGCACTTGCGAAGACACCATGCCGGACGCCTTCAGCGTCTTCTGGCGCGCCAGCACGCGTTCGGCCTGCTCCAGCGACTGGGTCGAGGCGCGCACCGCTTCCTGGGCCGAGGCCAGGTTGTCGCGCAGCGCGGTGTCGTCCAGGCGCACCAGCAGGTCGCCCTTCTTGACAGCTTCGCCATTTTCTTTAAGTACTTGCATGACCACGGCACCGACTTCGGCGCGCAGGTCGGCTTTGCGCTCCGGCTGGATGGAGCCGGTGACGACCGGACCGGAGGCCAGCGCATTGCTTTCCACCTTCACCAGATCCTCAGACGAAACCTGCAGCGTGGCCAGCTTCTTTTCTTCGCCCTTGCCTTTGGCATCGGCCGTAGCGGACGCGCTAGCCTTGCCGGCTTCCGGCGCCTTGTCGGACTTGCCGCAAGCGACCAGCGCAGATGCAACAGCGAGAGCTAATAGGGTTTTACGCAACATGAGAATCTCCAGTGTGGTGGACAGCTTATTTATATATTCGAGTGCATACTTCTGCAGCGTGCAAAAGTATCCTTTTTGAGGGGCTGAGAGTCAATTCACCACGGGCCAGACTGCGGGTTTTTGGTGCTGGACTGCAGGATTCGCGGATAAACCGCAAAAATGGTGAATAGGCGGGAGGGTGGGATTAGTACACATATGTACTAATCCCAGGGCTTTTAGCGCGGAAACAGGGCGAAAACCAGGTGGCCGATGGCGATGCCGGTCGCCAGGCCGCCGGTAATCTCGATCACGGTATGGCCCATCCGTTCGCGCAGCCATTTATGGTCCGTGGCATCCTTGGCGAGCCGGTTGATGGCGGCTGCCTGGCGGCCGACGTGCTGGCGCAGGCTGTTGGCGTCGATGATGACGATGAAGCACAAAGCCACCGCCACGCCGAAAGCGGGATGACCCATGCCCTCGCGCAGGGCGATCAGGGTAGCCATGCTGGACACCACGGCGCTGTGGTTGGACGGGAAACCGCCATTGCCAACCAGGTTGAAAGCCCATTTGCGGGCCTTGATGCTGTTAATCAGGAATTTGATTGGGCCGACCGTAATCCAGGTCAGCAGTGGCGTCAGCAGGTAAGCGAGATCCATGTATAGCGTCCTAAGGGGGCAATCCCCCATTATAATCGGCGCACCAACAATAATTAATACCAAGAAAACATGAAGCATTTCAGGATTTCTATCATCGTCACCATCACCCTGATGGGGCTGGCCGGCTGGTGGGGCTATGAACATGGCGGCTGGCGCGCAGCCCTGACCGCGCTGTGGATTACCGGCGTCCTCGGCGTCATGGAAGTGTCGCTCTCGTTCGACAATGCGGTGGTCAACGCCTCCGTGCTGAAAGACTGGAACCCGTTCTGGCAGAAGCTGTTCCTGACGGTCGGCATCCTGGTGGCCGTGTTCGGCATGCGCCTGGTGTTCCCGCTCGCCATCGTCGCGGTCGCGACCGGCCTGGACATGTTCCAGGTGTGGGACATGGCCACCACCACGCCGGCCGAATACTCGCGTCACCTGATGAGCGTGCACGAAGAAGTGGCAGCCTTCGGCGGCGCCTTCCTGCTGCTGGTCTTCCTCAACTTCCTGTTCGATGAAGAGAAGGACGTGCACTGGATTCACTGGTTCGAGGAAAAGGTCGGCAAGTACGGCACCGAAAGCCTGGCCATCCTGCTGACCCTGATGGCGGTCTTTGCCTGCGTGCAGCTGGTACCGGAAGCCAAGCAGTACTCCGTGCTGTATGCCGGCGTGACCGGCACCGCCATCTACGTCGGCGTCGGCTGGCTCAGCAGCGTTCTGGAGAAGGAAGGCCACGACGACACCGGCAAAGTAGTCGCCGGCGGCTCGCTGGGCGGCTTCCTCTACCTCGAAGTACTGGACGCCTCCTTCTCGTTCGACGGCGTGATCGGCGCGTTCGCCATCACCAGCGACGTGGTCATCATCATGCTTGGCCTGGCCATTGGCGCCATGTACGTGCGCTCCCTGACCGTCTACCTGGTCCACAAAGGCACGCTGGACGAGTTCATCTACCTTGAGCACGGCGCGCACTACGCCATCGGCATCCTGGCCCTGATCATGTTCGCCAGCGTCAAGTACCACATTCCGGAATGGTTCACCGGCCTGTCCGGCGTCGCGTTTATTGCTGTATCGCTGTGGTCTTCCCTCAAATACAAGAAATTACATCCTGTGGAGTCTGAATGAGCCGTGTGTTGTTGATTGTCGGCGGCCTGCTGGCCGCCGTAGCGCTGCTGTTTGCAGCATATGTGTGGGTAGCCCTGAGCTACTCGTATTCCGAAGGCGAACGCGCCGGATACTTGCAGAAGTTCTCCAAGCGCGGCTGGATCTGCAAAACCTGGGAAGGCGAGATCCTGCTGACTTCCATGCCCGGCGCCATCCCCGAAAAGTTCGAATTCACCGTGCGTGACGACGCCGTGGCGAACCAGATCGCCGCCGCCGCCGGCAAGCGCGTAGTGCTCCACTACGCCCAGCACAAAGGCCTGCCAACGAGCTGCTTCGGCGACACCCAGTACTTCGTCGAATCGCTCACCGTCCAGCCATAAGCGAGACAGGGTCAGACCCTTGGGTCTGACCCAGGTTTGCCGGGTTTAGTATTTTCAGTACGCCGATACCGATGCAAAATACATCTATCTTTGCAGTCAGGAAGCTGAAATGACATCAAACCCGGACGCCCCCAGCACGGACAAAGAACCAGCCAATCCCCCACGCCAAAGCACCATCGACCTGCTCGCAAGCTTGCCAGGCGCTGGTGAAGACTCTGACTTCGCCAGGGACGTCGAACCCAGTCTGCCAGGTCGAAAACGGAGATGGCTAATAGCACTCACAGCTTCAATCCTGGCGCTACTGGCACTGGTATGGTTTTGTTCTGGCGCTAAGGCCCCGAATGCAATTGAGGCCAGCACCGTCATTCCTGACGCAGTGGCCAAACTTGCTATTCGTCTCGAGCCAAATCATCCATATTTGGCGGAGTACCGCCGATTTATCCTGATCCGAAACGAAGAAGCCGAGATAGCGCGACTTGAGCTATCTCTGGATTCCGGCGGTTTCGCACGTACGCAACTATACCGTCAGCCAGATGGGCGAATCATCATTCAGGGCTATCTTGACGCGGCGCTCCTTGATCCCGCTCGCGTCAACCTAAAGCACGAATTTGATGTTGATACTTCCGGAGCTACTTATCTTGGAGCGTTCGATAAAGACCGCAATGGCGACTGGAAGTTCATGAGTTCCGAAGAAAGCCCCGAGCAACAGCTCCTACCCGGCGGAGGCTAGGTTACGAACACTCGTAGTCTAAAATATATACTTTTTATCACCGGTGTTGTGGATACCAAGGATTTCGAAGCACAGCTGAATCAACTTGGCGCGCAGGGTTGGGAGCTCGTGTCAGTGTTCGACACCAATATGGCCGCCCACGGCGCCACCCGGGAAATCGTCGCCGTTTTCAAACGCGCGACCATTTGAGCCCCAATAGTGGGGCATCAATTGCTCGCGCCCGGCCAGGCCAAAGCGACTTTGACAGCCAACGCAACCGCTGACATGTAGTGATGTCAATACAAGTACCGAGAGTATGGATTTTCCCGAAGAACTTAAAAACTGGCTCGAAACTGCGCTCTCGCAAGATGTGCCGGACTCCGTGGCTGCGTTTTCGTTCAATCTCTTTGTACTCCGCCCCTGGGAAGCATATGGCCTTGAACTCATCGGAACAAGCAAGTTCGCCCCCGGCGATACGAGCTGGGCAAGTCATGAGATTTGGGCCGCAAGCCCGCGCTATATTTCTATTCCCAGCTCATTTAATTGCGGTGGCTGCTACGACTGCTTAGACGTGATGAGGCAACTTCTGACGAGCTTTTTGCGTGAATCTACGACGGCTTCCATGAAGCTGAAAGGATCTAAAGCCATAGCCATCAGCTTCGCCAATGACACCCTGGAGACGTTTTGGCTTGCAGCACCGCAAGACATCGCGAGGCAATTGAAGCAAACGTGGAAAGCACCTACTCCTGGAGATGCGGAGTGGGCAGGATATGAGAATGATTGGGATGCACGATATGCCCATGAAGGACTCTTCGGTAAATCGGTCGAGCAAGTTCAGCATCTCTTTGAGGAGAGAAATCCCCTTTCGTTAGCCGAAGATCTTCACTTCATGCCGTACGCAGCGTTTCAGTACTACATCTTCGCCTTCGCGCAATTTCTACTTAGTGATAGTGCTCCTGGCGAGTCTGACGCGGCGAGCGCGTTCTTGAACTTGTTGATTACTCGTGAATCTGAAGAGCCGGGGAGCGTGTCCGAGCTGTATGCTCAACTCAAGCCAACGGTGGAATTCGTTGCGACGCACCAGTGGTACTTTGATGCAGACCTGGACATTTACGGGAGTTTCGAAGATCTCGGGGATAGAATCCGCGCCATGTGCGAGCCGTGAACCAGGATACTTGTTGCGCGCATAGAGACCCTTATTTTTTCTTCCAGTACGAGAATTCGGTCTCGTAGCAGTTGGTGTCTATCTCAGCGATTTTCTCCTGCATGACCGCCTGCGCATCCCGCACTGCCTGGTTATAAATCGATGGTCCGATTTCGCGCACGCAGAAATCGAGGAGCAGGCGCGCCTTCAAGCCGCCAATTTCTTCATCAAAGTTCTGCGAGCAGTATCGTTGCAGGGAGTCGAGTAACACCGCTTCTGTTTGAGCGTCGAGTTTGATAGCCATGGGATCTGCAAGTTGGTTGGACCGCGAAGCATAGCAGGTTGATCCTCTAGGGGTTGAAATACTCGACGTGTGCTACGCTTGGCGGTGCTTAACCACGTCGCTAGCGCAATCACTGGAGGCTCAAAATGAGATACGTGAAATCGATGTCGTCGACGTTAGTAGCTTGCATCTTGATTACCGGTTGCACCGGCATCCCCTACGATCCACGAACGAACAACGACTCAACGCCGCCGGAGATCGGCTTGCGTGTAGAGGGTCAGCGTTCGGACAGCGTCTACAAGCCGAACCCCGCGCCGACAGACACGCAATGCTTCCCCAAGCAAAGCGACTTCTGCCCCAACCATCGTATTACGCCGATTGATATTGGGGCTCGCGTTCCCGGCAGCCCAATCGTGTCCGTTCAAATTCATGAAAACGGTGAAGCGAGCGTGCTGGCGACGGCGAAGGATAGCGGAAGCGGCATCAGCAAGATCAGGCTGAGTTGCAATCGTCAGGTGTACTACAACTGGGATGCGGCCAACCAGACCGAGTCGAATGCTGTATTTCCGGCTGACGTCATGGAGCAAACCAACCAGGTCAGCAACGGGCGCGTGCCGGAATCGGGAATTCTCCAGAAAGTCCTGAACATGCGTGGGCAAATGGTCTTCCAGAACGCTGCCGGCACGCCGACGCGGGGACATCGCGTCGCCGTCAGGTGCAGCGCAGAGGCGAGCAATTTCAATGGCTTTGGCGTCTACAGTGATGGCGTCGTGATCTGGGCACAGGACCGGTCGATTCAACCGTAGGCTGCGCTGCGCGCTCCGCTCGCCGCAGGCACAGATTGCCGTAGAATTCTCTCTCCCGAATACGCACGCCGATAGCCGCCGTGCGTCGAGGGAAGCGTTTTTTTGCCTTGCGTCCTGCGGCCGACCAATAAGGAAGCTCCTTGAACCAGAACATCTTTATCAGCATCGCCTCCTACCAGGATCCGATACTGTTTTTCACCCTGCAAAGCGCGATCCATCACGCCGAATTTCCACTGATGCTGCGCTTTGGCGTGGTAGACCAAAGCACGCACGACCAGCGCACCCGGATGGAAGCCCTGCCATACGGGCGCCAGGTGCGCTATGTGCATATGCATCCTCAGGACACGCAAGGTGTTTGCTGGGCGCGTAACATCGCGTTCTCGCTATACGATGGCGAGCAGTATCTTTTGCAGGTTGATTCGCATACGTGCTTCGAAGCCGGCTGGGACAGCAAGCTTCGCGCCCAGCACCGTGCGCTGCTTGAACGTAGTGCCAAGCCGATCATCAGCACCTATCCCTACCGCTTCGACTTCGTTAACGGCGTGCCGCACTATAAGCCGTCGGAAGGCAAAACCGCCTTGGTCCTGCGGCCCCACCCGGACACCCCATTGAGTTCTGGCGACGTTGTGATGCGGTTCGTTGGGCGGCACATGGTAACGGACAGCGCCGTTCCAGGCTGCCATATCGCGGCAGGATTCCTGTTCTGCGGCGGCCAGTTCGTCGAGGAAGTCCCCTACGATCCCTTCCTGTATTTCCATGGCGAGGAACAGAGTTTGGCGGTACGCGCCTACACGCGGGGCTGGGATATCTTTCACCCGACCTGGACTCCGCTGTATCACCTGTACAAGGAGGCTAACGTAGCGCATGAGAGCCATCACTGGCACGACGAAGACGAGGCACAACGCTCGTTCAGTGCGGCCTATCTGAACGCGCGGGCGAAACTTCGTCTTGCGCGCTTGTTGTGCGGTGACGGACTGCCCGGCGCATATGGTCTGGGAACAACACGCACGATGGAGGAGTTCCGGGCACTGAGTGGCATCGACTATCGCAATAGATCGGTAATCGATCCCTACCCTGAGGGCGTGCTTATGCCAAGGAGCGACTTGGACCGGCAGCGCGCGACCGCCGGCGAGTGCCGCGTTGGATGAGCTAATGGCGCTGCGTCCGGCCCAGCGTTAAGCACCGGACGCGCGTTGCTCCCCGACCTACCGCTTTACCCCGCCATATAGGTGCTCGTGGGTCGCCGTAACGCCCCAAGGGTCCTGGGCGAACCTAACAACGACGTCAATGCGCACCGCCCCACGTTTCGGTGGATACCCTGGACGGCCGAGATTGAATGTGTACACGCCGGCGTACGTGCACACGTCTTCTGGCGGCTGGGCACACTCAAGACCGGCATCGACCAATATAGTTCGGGCATCGGTGCCGCTTGGATAGCGTGCACGGAACTCTTCAAGAAATGACTGCACCTTTGCCCGGCTCCACTCGTCGCGCCATAAGCCAGCATGCTTTTGCAGCTGAATCGCGAGAGGACTCTCTCCCAGGCCCGCGAAATTCATACTCATACTTTGAGCGAACACCGATGCCGGGGCTACAAATGCAGTGAGAATGAGAGCTGTGATAAGTCGCTTCATTTCGGCACACGTCATCAACAGGTCGCCGCAGCGTGAACGTCGGACACACCAACAAGCGTAACGGACGTATCCGCGATTGGCGCGGCATTGCCTGACGAAGGTTCCGGCCACGTTGGAACCGGCAAGTCAAATCGGAAGAGGTCCCTTATTGCGTTAATTTCGCTCTGCGTAAGAACGTGCTTGTCTACTCCTGGCTCGTAGCCGGGCATATCGGCTACTTTGGTATCGAGTCCCATGCATGCAGCCATCGAGATGAAGGCCGAATTGCTGTTATAAGAATTGCCGCCAGCCAGCACGCCATAGGTTACCGCTTTCTCTGTGATCGACGTGGCGCACGCTTCGCCGGCAGAGAAGAGCTGGGACATCTGCGTCATCGTCCCACTCGCCAGTTCATGCTTGGCATCGGTGGAAAACGTGTTCCAGCTGACACTATTGGTGGCGAATAGTGTACCGGTGGTTGTCCACGAGGCTAAGTTGCCGTTCCCGTCCCGGGCAACACCATGCAATTCCCTCACTACGTTACCCGAATTGTCGACCAATGCGAGATAGTTATGCACGCCGAAACCCATTACGGGCATTGCAGCTTGGATGATTTTTGCCATTCTCTCCGCTCCATTCTCTAACGATTTATTGGGGATCCGATAGCACAAAAGTTCAGGCGATGTGCCCGGGCTCCAGTACAGTGATACTCGTGTAGCTTGCGGGAGCTTACGTTAGCGTTGCATAAAAATCAATTTAAACTTGTGTTTTTCTTTGTTTTTTCTTTCTTTTACGTTGAAAGTTTCGTTATATCAGCAAAACGAAAGAGAAACGTGCCTGCTGGTTGCGAAAGCCATTTTCCGCCACCCACGGTTGGCTCCCGATCATGGCGGGAATCCGGAAACGAAAAAAATCCAGCTCAAAATTGAGCTGGATTTCGCGCTGCGCCTGATTTCGAGTCAGGCTTAGCGGCCGCGCCAGACGGCGCCGGCAGTTTCCTTCAGGCGGCCGATGACGTCGCGCGCCATGGTCTCGGAGTGTTCATCCGACGGATGCGCAGCACGCTCCTCCATCGCATTCAGCATGTTCTGCGCGGCGTGCTGGCGGCGGGTTTCCTGTTCCAGCAGGCGCTTTTTGGTTTCGACCATGGCGGCGGTGGTGGCGGTCACGCGGCGCTGCATTTCGGCGTGGGCGTGGACGGTGTCGATCAGGGTCTTCTGTTCGGCCAGCTTGGCCCATTCGGCCTGGTTGGCGGCTTCTTCGGCCTGTTCGCGCTGGCGCGCGATTTCGATCAGCTGTTCTTCGGCGTCGGCACGCGACTTGGCGGCGGCGGCGGCTTTCTTCTCCAGCTCGACGCGCACTTCGATGGCTTTGGCGGCGCGTACTTCGGCGGCGTTGGCGGCGCGCTGCTGCACCAGCTTCTGCTCGATCAGGGCCAGGGTTTCGCGCTCTTTGGCGACGAACTCGAGTTCCGATTTCAGCAGGGCTTCTTCGGCGTGGACGCGGGCCTGCTCGGCTTGTGCGCGCTCCGCTTGCACCTTGCCCAGTTCGACGGCCAGGCGGGCCTGGGCGGCGGCGGCTTCGGCGGCGGCGGCCTTGTTGGCGGCGTCGCGTTCCATCTGATCGGCCATGGCGCGCACGGCGGCGGCTTCCTGCTCGGCTGCGACTTGCAGGCGGGCGTCGGCGGCGGCTTTGCGACGCGCTTCGGCGGCGCCGGCGCGTTCGGCTTCGGTACGGGCGACCGCGGCGGCGGTGGCCATTTCTTCGGCGGCGATGCGTTCGTTCATGGCGGCCAGCGCGTTGGCCTCCGCTTCGGCGCGGGCGCGCTCGGCTTCCGCCTGGCGGGCGTTGATGGCGTCCAGCGCTGCTTGCTCGGCTTCGGCGCGGGCACGTTCGGCGTCGGCCAGGCGCACAGCGGCGGCGGCTTTTTCCTGGGCCAGGGCGTTGGCTTGCTCGGCGGCGGCCAATTGCGCGGCGATGGCGTCGCGTTCGATCTTTTCAGCGGAGGCCTGCTCGGCGGCGACAACGGCGGAGCGGGCCGACAGTTCGCTGCGCTCGGCGGCGGCGGCAGCGGCGCGCTGGTGTTCTTCGGCCTCGATGCGGGCTTGTTCGGCGGCAGCTTGCTCGGCTTGTTCGCGCAGCTTGGCTTGCTCCAGCGCGACCGCTTCCGCTTCCATGCGGGCGCGGGTTTCGAATTCGGCCTGCTGTTCGGCTTCCACGCGCGCCATGGCGATGGCGTGCAGTTCGCGGTCGGATTCGATGCGGCGTTCGGTGGCGGCCATGATCTGGGCGTCGGCGTCGCGGCGCGCTTGCGCGGCGGTGGCGGCCATGGCTTCAAGACGTTCGCGGTGCAGCGCGGCGTCGCGGATTTCTTTTTCGGTTTGCAGGCGCAGGTGCAGCGATTGGGCTGCGCTGCGGTCGGATTCGGCTTTGGCCAGGGCGATCTGTTCGCGCTCCTGCTCCAGGTGGGCCAGTGCGCGCGCTTCTTCCAGTGCGCGCACTTCGGCGGCGGCGCGTTTGAAGGCGGCTTCCAGTGCGACCTGGTCGGCGCGTTCGCGCTGGCGGGTGGCCTCCAGGGCTTCGGCTTCGGCCTGGGCCAGTTGTTCAGCGGTCATGCGGGCGGCATGGGCCTGGCGCTCGCGTTCGCGGGCGATGGCGGCCATGCGCGCGTCGGCGGAGGCGACGCCAACCACCTCTTCGCGCGCGGCCTGCACGGCGGCGGCGCGTTCGGCGGCTTGCAGGCGGGCCTGTTCTGCTTGTGCAGCCAGCTCCTGGGCGGCTTTGCTGGCCATTGCGGCCAGCTTTTCCTCTTCGGCGACTTGTTCGGCGGCGCGGCGGCGGCTCTCTTCTTCGGCTTTGGCGCGCTGCTCGGCGGCCAGGCGCACTTGCAGGTCGGCGTCGACGCGGGCGCGCAGTTCGGCGGTTTCCTGCTTGACGGCCTCCAGGCGGGCCACGCTGGCGGAGGCGGCGGCGCGCAGGGTGTCCAGGCGTTCCTTGTTGGCTTTGATGGCTTCTTCGGCGGCTTCGGCGTGCTGCATGGCGGCGGCGGCGGCGGCCGACTCCAGGGCGGCGCGGTCTTCCGCCAGGGCGCGGGCGCGGGCTTCGGCAACGGCGCGCGATTCGGCGGCGCACTGGGCTTTGGCTTCGGCTTCGACGCGGGCAATGGCTTCGGTGATGGCTTTCAGCTCGGCCTTCTCATGCTCGGCGCGGTCGGTGGTTGGTGGCAGTTGTGCTTGCATGAGGTTCTCGCTTAGGCGTTGGGGTGATGGTGCCATTATCTAAGAGACCTGCGGGGGGGTAGCTTTGGAGAAAGACGGGGATTTGCCGGTAATTCTCCGTTTTGAAACCCGGAAACCAGGGTCTGACCCAAGGGTCAGACCCTGTCTGTGCATCTGCCGGTGGTCGGGGGTGGCGCTGTTGATCTTCGTCGAAAGTCAAAGGCGCACAACCGAAACCCACGGCCGGGAGACCGTTGGGGGTCTGACCCTGCGGGTCAGACCCCGGTTTACCGGGTTAAACCGGCCAGAGCGGCGGCTCGTCCATCAGCGCGATCTGTTCGCGCAGCTCAAGGATTCGATCTTGCCAGTATCGTTGTGTATTAAACCACGGAAAAGCCACCGGGAACGCCGGATCGTCCCAGCGCCGCGCCAGCCAGGCCGAGTAGTGGATAAGGCGCAACGTGCGCAGGGCTTCCACCAGGTACAGCTCGCGCGGGTCGAATTCGCGCATGTCTTCGTAACCGGCCAGGATGTCGCCCATCTGGCGCACCATGTCGCGCCGTTCGCCGGACAGCATCATCCACAAGTCCTGCACCGCCGGCCCCATGCGCGCATCGTCGAAGTCGACGAAGTGCGGGCCGGCATCGGTCCACAGCACGTTGCCGCCATGGCAATCGCCGTGCAGGCGGATCAGCTCCACCTGCCCTGCCCGCTCGTAGCAGCGGCGCACGCCATCCAGGGCCTGGTCGACCACCGAGCGCCAGGGGGTGACCAGCTCGGGCGGCAGGAAGTCATGCGCCAGCAGCCAGTCGCGCGGCTCTTCGCCGAACGAGGCCAGGTCCAGCGTGGGACGCGAGGCGAAAGGCCGGGCGGCGCCGGCGGCGTGGATGCGGCCGATGAAGCGGCCGGTCCATTCCAGCACCTTGGGGTCGTCCATTTCCGGCGCGCGTCCGCCATGGCGCGGGAAGACGGCAAAGCGGAAGCCGTCGAATTCGTGCAGGGTGCGGCCATCGCGCGCCATCGCGGGCACGGCCGGGACTTCGCGCTCCTGCAACTCCTGCACAAACGCGTGCTCTTCCAGGATCTGCTCGTCCGTCCAGCGTTGCGGGCGGTAGAACTTGGCGACCACGGGCGGGCCTTCTTCCATGCCCACCTGGTAGACACGGTTTTCATAGGAATTCAGCGCCAGCAGGCGGCCATCGCCGTACAGGCCGATGCTGGCCAGGGCGTCGAGCACTTTGTCGGGGCTCAGTTCAAGGAATGGATGCGTCATTCTCGCTATTGTAAGGGCCAGGGCGTATACTGTCGCCCTTCGACCAAATATATAGAGCACGACGCCATGCAACTCGACCAGCCATTGACCGACAAAGAATTCGACGAACTCGACTCCTTCCTCCTGGGCGACCAGAGCCCTGAGGATTCCATGACGATGGACCACCTGCATGGCTACCTGACCGCCATCGCCATCGGCCCGGAGCCGATCACCCCGGCCGAGTGGCTGCCCAGCATCTGGGGCGAGGACCGCAAGGACGGCCCCAAGTTCAAGAACGAAAAGCAGGAAGAGCGCATCTACAACCTGATCACCCGCTTCATGAACGAAGTGCTGGTGACCTTTGAAGTGGCGCCGAAGGAGTTCGAGCCGCTGTTCGTGGAGCACGAACACGAAGGCAAGACCCTGCTCAACGCGGAAGCGTGGTGCTGGGGCTTCTGGGAAGGCATGGAGCTGCGCGAGGGTTCGTGGGACGAAATCTGGGATTCGGAAGCCGGCCCGCTGATGCGCCCGATCTACCTGCTCGGCGCCGACGAGATCAAGCCGGAAGAGCTGGCCGAGGTGGAAGACCCGGTCAAAGCCCACCAGCTGGCCCTGGACATCGAGGCCAACCTGCCGGCCATCCACAAATTCTGGGTGCCGCGCCGCAAAACCGGCGTCACCACCGTCAAGCACGAGACGCCAAAAGTCGGCCGCAACGACGATTGCCCATGCGGCAGTGGCAAAAAATACAAAAAATGCCACGGCGCCGAACAGTGACTATTTATGAAAAATAAAGATTGACCCTGCTCAATCTTTATTTTTATGCTAACTCCGCTGTACACCAATTAAAACCAAACAGTTGGAGGAAGACATATGAAGAAGGTGTTTGCCGCGTTCCTGTTTGCCATTGGCCTGGGCGCGAGCATGACTGCAGCCGCCGGTAGCTGTGAGTACTGGTGCGCTGTTGACCTGGAGAGCTGCTCGGCATCCGGTACCGACTACGGCACGTGCTACGAGCAGTACATCTATTGCTGGGCCCGTTGCGGCCACGACATCCCTTGATCCGTGTTTAACTGAGGAGACGATATGAAAAAGTTATGCGCGGTATTCCTGTTCGCGGCTGGCGTGGGCGCCAGCCTGAGCGCCTCGGCACGTGACTGGCAGTGTGAGTACATCTGCCGTGTCGATCGCGACCATTGCCTGCAGCAAGCGGGCGATGACTGGGACGCACGCCAGGCCTGCCAGGATTGGTGGGAAGGCTGCTGGGTACGTTGCGGCAATCAGATTCCTTAACCTCGTCAATGGAGCACAGCATGAAAAAATCGATCTCGGCTTTCCTGTTCGCGATGGGCATCGGCCTGACCTTCACCGCTGGTGCGGGCACCTGCGAGTACCACTGCATCCAGACCTGGAAGTGGTGCCTGAACCAGGCTGCTGGCGATATGGAGAAGCAGGCTGAATGCAATGCCACGCAAGATGAGTGCATGATCAACTGCTAAGCATCTCCCGGCACTGGCGCAGGGTCCGGCATTCTTCCGCCCTGCGCCTTCGGACTGACAAAATTTGCTCCCTCCCCTGCTGCCAGACTGACAATTTTTGTCTGTAAAGCCACGAAGTAAACGGTTTCCACGACTGGCACAGCATTTGCTCCTGTCCCCGAAACGGTCATCGCGCCGACACTATTTGGGGATAAAAAATGCAATTAAGCCATTGCCGGGCCTTGACCCTGGCCTGCCTGCTCAGCCTGGGCGCATCAGCCTGGGCCACCACGGTCGAAATCACACACACCGCCAAGAATGCCTCCGTTGAACTAGGCCGCAAGATCTGGTTCCTGGGCAAAGTAGACGGCAAGGGCGTCTACATGAATTTCGCCGTCAACGGCATCCCGGGCGGCAACGCCACCGTCGGCACCCTGAATTCGCAGAATGGCGAATACATTGCGCCAGTGAAGATGCCGGCCAATCCCGTCATCACCGTCACCGGCACCACGGCCACTGCGCCCCAGGTCAGCGGCAGCACCAGGCTGACGCTGGTCGTGGCCGGCAGCGGCACGGGCACGACGCCGCCCCCGACGCCCACGCCTACCCCGACGCCAACGCCAACGCCGGGCCCGATCGGCACCCAGCCTGCGCCCGATGCCGCCACCGTTGCAGCGGCCCGGCTGCTTGAGCGCGCCACCTTCGGTCCGAACGCCGCCAGCTTCGCCGCCGTCAAGCAGATGGGCGCGCAAGCCTGGCTCAACCAGCAGTACAGCATGCCGGCCACGCCGCTGCCGCAGACCAGCGACATCACCGCCTTGCGCAACGGCTGGTACATGAACATGGCAACCGCGCCAGACCAGGTCCGCCAGCGCATGATCTTCGCCCTGTCGCAACTGTTCGTCGTTTCATCCGACAAGAACAACGGCGGCGACCAGCTGCTGCCCTGGCTGACCACGCTGGACAAGCACGCCTTCGGCAATTTCGGCAGCCTGCTGCGCGAGATGACCCTCAACCCGGCGATGGGCAAGTACCTCGACCTGGCCAATAGCCGCACGCCGGCGCCCAACGAGAACTATGCACGCGAAGTGATGCAGCTGTTCACTATCGGCCCGGTACTGCTGAACCAGGACGGCAGCGTGCAGCGCGACCGCTACGGCGATGCCATCCCGGCCTATACGCAGGAAACCATCGCCCACATGGCGCGCGCCCTGAGCGGCTGGACTTACACCGGCACCAACCTCACCGGCAGCAACTGGGAGAACTTCACCGGCCCGCTGCAACCGCGCGACCGCCTGCACGATATGGGCGCCAAGACCCTGCTCAACGGCGCCACCCTGCCCGCCGGCCAAAGCACGCTGCAGGACCTGGATGGCGTGATGCAGAACCTGTTCAACCACCCCAACCTGCCGCCCTTCATCGCCACCCGCCTGATCCGCGCTTTCACCAGCAGCAACCCGAGCCCCGCTTACATCGAGCGCGTAGCCAACGTCTTCGCTTACGGCCCGACCGGGCGCGGCGACCTGAAGGCCACCCTGAACGCGGTGCTGACGGACCCGGAAGCGCTGGCCGTCTCGCCCAGCGCCGGCAAGCTGAAGGACCCGCTCCTGCACAGCCTGTCGCTGTTCCGCGCCACCGGCGCCACCGTGGTGAACCCGACCAATATGTTCTGGGACTATTTCCTGATGGGCCAGCGCCTGCTGCAGGCGCCAAGCGTGTTCAACTTCTACTCGCCGCTGGCGCCGCTGCCCGGCAATCCGGAACTGTTCGGCCCTGAGTTCCAGCTCTACACCCCGGCCCAGGCCATTGGCCGCGCCAATTTCCTGTACGGCTTCATCGCCGGCAATAACGCCGGCATGGTCAGCATCAACCTGGCGCCCTACCAGGCGGTGGCGGGCGATCCGACCGCACTGCTCAACCTGGTCGATGCCACGCTGCTGCAAGGACGCATGACGCCGTCCACCCGCGCCGCCATCGGCGCCAGCCTGCAAGCCACCACCGACCTGAAGCAGCGCGCCATCACCGCGCTGTACCTGACCGCCATCGCGGCCGACTTCGCCGTACAGCAGTAAGAAAGGACACACACCATGTGCAAAGAAAAAATATCGCGCCGCCGTTTCCTTGGCGCCAGTGCGCAAGCCGGCATGCTGGGCGCCATGTCCAGCCTCGGCCTGCTGGGCATGACGCGCCCGGCGCACGCCGCTGTCGCTGACTACAAAGCCCTGGTCTGCCTCTACATGTATGGCGGCAACGACGGCAACAATATGATCGTTCCGCTCGATGCCGCGCATTACAACGCCTACAGCAATATCCGCCGCAGCGGCGGCCTGGCCTTGTCGGTGGAAGCCAAGACCCTGCTGGCCGCGCGCAGCGCCCGCCTGCAGGACGGCAGCGACCAGCCCTTCGCCTTCCACTACGGCATGCCCGAGATCGACGCCCTGTTCGCGCAAGGCCAGGTGGCGGCCCTGCTCAACGTCGGCAACCTGCGCCAGCCGCTGACCAAGGCCCAATACCAGAGCGGCGCCGGCGTACCGCCGCAGCTGTTCTCCCACCCCGACCAGAACCAGCAGAACCAGGCCGGCACGCCATCCGGCGCCGGTACCGGCTGGGGCGGCCGCCTGGCCGACGCCCTGGGCGCCAATGGCGACCTGGATGCGGTCTCGATCGGCACCAACGGCCTGTTCGTGTCCGGCACCACGGTGCAAAGCAACCTGCTGCCCGGCAATGGCCAGCTGAGCCTGGCCGGCATGAACTTCTGGCCGCAAAGCGAAGCCGACAAGCGGCGCGCCGCCCTGGTGCAGGCGCTCTCGGCCAGCAACCCCAGCCTGATCGCCACCGCCGCCAACAAATCGCTGCTGAACGGCATGGAGCTGGCCAAGGACTTGCAGGCCGCCGCCAACGGCGCCGCGCTGCAGACGGTCTTCCCTGGCTATAACATCGCGCAACAGTTGAAGACCGTGGCCCAGCTGATCCGCCTGCGCGCCGCGCAAGGACCGGGACGGCAGGTGTACTTCGTTTCGCTGGGCGGCTTCGACACCCACGGCGGCCAGGCCTGGCAGCAGTTCGACCTGCTGCGCCAGGTGTCGCAATCGGTGGCCGCCTTCCAGAACGCCCTGCGCGAAATCGGCGCCGAACAGAAGGTCACCACCTTCACCATGTCCGACTTCGGCCGCACCCTGCAGCCGAACAGCGGCGGCACCGACCACGCCTGGGGCAACCACCAGCTGATCATCGGCGCCGCCGTGAAGGGCGGCCTGTACGGACGCTTCCCCGAGTTCGTCCTCGGTGGCAAAGACGACGCCACCGGCCGCGGCGCCTGGATTCCGCACCTCTCTAACCAGCAATACGGCGCCACCCTGGGCCGCTGGTTCGGCGCCGAAGCCGACGCCCTGGAGAACCAGGTCTTCAAAAACGAGCTGGTGAACTTCCCCGTCAAGGACCTCGGCTTCATGCTTT
>NZ_JAYSCO010000067.1:0-31534 GCF_041914865.1 Pseudoduganella sp.
TCATTGATCGGAATACGGATCTTGCCGCACGGGGAAGTCATCGCCTTCGACTTCAAGCCGGTCAGCTTGCCCTCGATGTCGAAGTAGCGCACCTCGCGGAAGTTGAACAGGCGCTCATAAAAATCCGCCCACTCCTTCATGCGGCCACGGTGCACATTGTGGGTCAGGTGGTCGATATAGGTCAGGCCATTGCCGACCGGGTTCGGGTTCGCGCCCTCGATGGCCACGAAGTCCGCATCGTAAATCGAGATATCGCCGATCGCGCCGGTCGGCTTGCCGTCCGCCGAATTCTTGCCGCGCCAGCGGTCCACCAGGTACAGCAGGGAGTCGCCCACGCCCTTGATGGCCGGGATATTCAGCTCCATCGGGCCGGTTTTGTTGTCAAAACCCCACGCGCCCAGTTCCAGCGCGCGCTGGTATGCAAAGGCCGCGTCGTTGACGCGGATCGCAATCGCGCACACGGACGGGCCGTGCTGGCGCGCAAAGCGCTGGGCGAAGGAATCTTGCTCAGCGTTAATAATGAAGTTGATATCGCCCTGGCGGTACAGGGTCACGTCCTTGTGGCGGTGACGGGCGATGGCGGTGAAGCCCATGTTTTCAAACAGCTTGCCCAGGGCTTTGGGATCGGGTGCGGCGAACTCGACGAATTCAAAACCGTCGGTGCCCATTGGGTTTTCCCAGGGGGTGAATTTCATGGTGCGTCTCCCTATTAGAATTGCGCACAGTATAGTCCCCTGACTGCGACATTAAATTGCAAACATTTCCCAGCAGCGGTCGCTTTGAGCAATAATATTGCCAGAACATCGATTCAAAGAGGAATTTATGACCAAGATTGCGCTGGATAAAACTGACCGCAAGATATTGTCGATCTTGCAAACGGACGGCCGTCTGTCCAACCAGGATGTCGCAGAGCAAGTCAACCTGTCGCCCTCCCCTTGCCTGCGCCGCATCAAGCGCCTGGAAGAGGAAGGCGTGATCCGCCAGTACGTGGCCCTGCTCGATCCGGACAAGATCGGCCTCGGCCTGCTGGCCTACGTCAACGTGCGGCTGGAAAAGCACAGCGACGCCGCCGCCCACAGCAACGCGCGCGCCCTCGGCGTGAACCCGACCGGCACCTCGCCGCGCGCCGACTTCGCGGTGGCAGTGGAGCAGTGGCCGGAAGTGGTGGCCTGCTACGCCATGACCGGCGAAATGGACTACCTGCTGCGCGTGCACGTGGAAGACATGGACCACTTCTCGCGCTTCATGATGGCCACCCTCCTGCGCCACCCGGCCGTGCTGGACGTCAAATCCTCCTTCGCCCTGCAGCGCATCAAGGACACCACCGCCCTGCCGCTGGTGTAAAAACTCGTGACCAATGGCGCGCCAGGCGATGCCCCCCAACTCCCTCTCTTCGAAGATGGCGGGGCTACGCCAGGCAGCGTGAACACTAAGTTCAGCGACTTCGTCGTTTACGTCGATGAAAGTGGCGATCACGGAATGGCGACTATTGACGCCAACTATCCGGTCTTCGTACTCTCATTTTGCGTATTTCACAAACGCTACTACAGCGAAAAAGTCGTCCCCGCACTCGAAAAGTTCAAGTTCAATCACTTTGGCCATGACTTGGTCGTGCTGCACGAACACGAGATACGCAAGGAAATGGGGGCCTTCAATTGCTTTAAAAGCCGCGACGAACAGCGTCGGTTCATTGCAGATTTGACCAACTTGATCGATGCCAGCAATTTCATCCTGATCAGCTGCGTAATCGATAAGCGCCGATTGCAGGCAGCTGATAATTTACCGCCGAATCCCTACCATATCGCGTTGGGCTTCTGCCTTGAAACCCTTTTCCAATTGCTACAGGAGAAGCAGCAGGTCCATGCAACTACGCATGTACTTGTAGAGTGTCGCGGCAAGAAAGAAGACTCCGACCTGGAGCTTGAGTTTCGGCGAATCTGTGGTGGTTCCAACCGTTTAGGAAGCCCTTTTCCTTTCGACATCGTATTTGCCGACAAAAAGGTCAATTCTGCTGGCCGCCAGTTGGCAGACCTCGTGGCGCGGCCGATAGGATTAAGCGTAGTGCGGCCAACACAGGAAAACCGGGCGTTTGAAGTCTTGAAAAAGAAATTCTTCTGTCACGGAGGACGACCTAATGCCGGCGCCGACTATGAAGACTGGGGATTGAAAATTTTCCCCTCCCTGAAAAGCGAAAAGCCCCGGTGAACCCACCGAGGCATAGACGCCGACCGGGAACCCCCAATCCACTTATCTAAATTCTAGCACGCAAATCACGAACGCTAGGACTTGTTGGACTGCAGCGTAAAACCGATCAGGCGCGAGACCACGGCGGCCAGATACATCAGGCCGACCAGCATTTCCACGCTGGCGATGGCGCGCGCGTGCGGCGTGAGCGGGATGACGTCACCGATGCCGGTGCTCGACAGCAGCGCGAAGCTCAGGTAATTCAGTTCGGTCCAGGTGCGCGGGTCGGCCGGGTTGATGGCCGAGCCGAAGGTGCCCGGCTGCAGCGCCTGCAGCAGCACGAATACGTGGGTAAAGGCCCAGGCCAGCAAGGTGAAGGTGGCGCAGGCGGCGAACAGTTCGTCGGTGGTCGCCTCACGGTCCTCCATCATGTAGGCCACCAGGCTGAGCGCGGCGTAGAAGTAGAACAGCGCCTCCAGCGCCGACGACCATGGCAGCAGGTACGGCGCGTCGTACAGCATCTGCCAGCATAGCAAGACCACAACCGGCCCCGCGATACTGGCGCTGATCCAGGCATGGCCCGGCGTGCGGCGCACCATGCGCGTGGCCACCGCCAGCACCACAATGCCGAACAGGTTGAAAATCGTCTGCCCGCCGCGCATGCCCTCCAGGAAGGGGTAGAGCAGCATGCCCGCCAGTTGCGTCATCAGCAGCACCGCGGAAGGGTGGCGCTTGGTACTGTGCATCAAGAAAAATGGCTTCATCCGCGAAGTTTGAGGTATGGTAGAAAACGCAAGACTACTATATTAAGGAGACTTCGTAATGCAAGGTGACATCGTTTCATCGCTGCTGCTGCCGGCGGCGCTCGCGTTCATCATGTTTTCCCTCGGCCTGGGCCTGACCCCGGCCGACTTTGGCCGCATCGTCAAGCAGCCGCGCGCGCTGCTGGTCGGGGTGCTGTGCCACTTCGTGCTGCTGCCGCTGGCCTGCTTCGCCATGCTGAAGGTGGCCGGCATCGGCGGCGCCTTCGCGGTCGGCTTCATGATCCTGGCTGCCTGCCCCACCGGCACCACCTCCAACCTGCTCACCTATATCGCGCGCGGCGACGTGGCGCTGGCCCTGAGCTTCACCGCCGTGGCCAGCGTGCTGACCATCTTCACCTTGCCGCTGCTGGTCTCGTTCGCCCTCGGCCACTTCGCCGGCAGCGAGCAGGTGGTGCAGGCCCCGGTCGGGGCCATGATGAAGCAGATGGTGCTGATGCTCGGCCTGCCGGTCGCCATCGGCATGGCGCTGCGCCACCTGAAGCCGGCCTTCGGCCAGCGCATCGAAGGCGTGTGCACCAAGATCGCGTCCGTGCTGTTCATCCTGATCGTGCTGGCCGCCGTGGCCAAGAACTGGCCGCTGCTGACGGCCAACTTCACCACCCTGGCGCCGTTCGCGCTGGCCCTGAACGTGATCATGCTGGCCTGCGGCTTCGGCGTGGCCTGGCTGGCCCGCCTGTCGCGCCAGCAGTCGGTCACGCTTGGCATCGAGACCGCCATCCAGAACGGCACCCTGGCCATGGTGATCGGCAGCAGCGTGCTGCAGAACGACGCCTACGCCCTGCCCGGCGCGCTGTACGGGGTGCTGATGTATGTGAGCGGCCTGGCCTTCGCCTACGGCATGCGCTCGGTGCTTAATCGTGATCGTGCGGGCGCACCTGCGACTGTTCCAGGCGCTGGTAATCCGTAGTTGCGCGCACTTTGGCGATCGCGTTCCAGATCGCCTCGAAGCGCTTGGGGTCCTTGTCGTAAGACTTGCGCCCCACCATCAGGTGGAAGTCGAAGGTGGCGAAGGGCTGCTTCGCCAGCGCCACCTTGCCCAGGTAGCGCGGGTCGTCTTGCAGCAGGGCTTGCGCATCACGGCCCATCAACACCGCCACGTCGGCGCTGCCGGCGGCCAGCAGCTTCAGGCCGTCCTCTGCCGCTTTGGCCGTGTCGATCACGCTCTGGCCGCGCGCCTGCAGCATCTCCACAATGTAATAGCCGCGCTGCGCCACCACCATCTTGCGCGGGTTGACCAGGGTTTTGCCGTCCCAGCTGGCGCCGCTGTCGGTGCGCAGGTACAGGTCGACATGGTCGCGGTACATGGCGCGTTCAGGGTCCTGCGTGCCGTCGGCCCTGAGTGGTGGAAGGCTGAAAGTCCGACGGCGCGGGTTGTCGGAGGGGCCGATCATGCCGTCCATGACGCCGCTGCGGGTCTCTGCCTCGCAGCGCTTCCAGGGGCGTGCCACGTAATTGAACTGCTCGCCGGTCAGGCGGGCGACGCGTTTCAGGAGCTCGATATTCAGGCCGCTGCCGTCCGGCATGGTCCATGGCGCTTGCGGCACGTCCTCAAAGCAGAAGTTCAGCGGCGCCGCGCCGGCCCGCGCCGCAGCCAGGGCAAGGACTACTGCAGTTGTCAGCACGGCATGCGGCATGGCTGCCTCCGGGTTAGTCCTCCGATTTTACTCCAGGCAGCTTGTCCAGCCATTTGCTGGCTGCGCGCACGTTGGCTTTCAGGGCGTAGTCGATGGAGGCCAGTTGTTCTTCCATCGCCTCCTGCAGCACGCTGACCGGGTCGGCCGGGCCGAGCTTGAGGTAGGCGTCGGCTTCGCCGTAGTCGCGGTGGATCTCCATGCCGGCCTTTTTGGCGATGTGCATCATGGTGGCGTTGGAGGACAGGCAGTGCATGTACAAGGTGTCGACGTCGTTGTTGCGGCAGGCGATGTTGGCGCGCTCGAACATCTTGGAGCCGATACCCAGGCCGCGCGCCGACTTCAGCACGGAGACGCCGAATTCGGCCACCTGGTCCTTTTCGGTGGAGCGGTGCTTGTCGGCGTCGCGGTCGGCGAAGGCGAGGTGGCCGACGGCCACCAGCTTGAAGACGCGGTTGTAGACGCCGAACACCAGGTCGCGGTCGAAGTCGATGCTGCCGACGTAGCGCGTAATCTGCTCGTCGTTGACCGGTGTGCCAAAGCGCAGCAGCCGGTCGTGCCGTTCCAGCGCCAGGAAGTGCTTCAGCATGCGTCGCCGGTCGCGCTCGCGCAGCTCCTTGATCGGGATGGTGGGCCGGTCTTTGCCGCCGAACAGGCCGCGCAGCGGGTTGCGGAAGAAGTTAAGGCTGGTCATGGTCGTGCTCCCTGGCGCCGAGCGTGGCGCGGACGGCGTCCACCCGGGCGGCGCGCACCAGTTCGGGGATCTGCTGCGGCTGGCCGGCGGCGCGCTGGGCGATTTCGCCAGCGTTGACGGCGCGTGCCGCGTCCAGCGCCCGCGCCAGCAAGGCGCGCTGCGGCGCCAGGCCTTCGGCGGCTTCGCCAGCGGCGAGCGCGCAGCCGGCGGCGGCCAGGAACTGCGCAAAGCGGGCCGGCTTGCGATAGCCGTCGCAGCGTTCGAACAAAGCCACCATGGCGGCGGCGTCCAGCGCCAGCGCCTGGCCGACGCTGGCGTGGTCGCGCGCTGTCATCACGGCCAGGTCGCGGCATTCGGTCGGCACCTTGAGGCGCTTGCTGGCCTGCTCGACCTGCGGCAAGGGCTGGTCGTACAGCATGGCGGCAAAGCGCTCCGGCAGCGCGAGTTCGAGCGCGGCGGCGCGGTCCAGCACGGGCGCGATGGCGCTGCCGTCGCCGAGTTCGGGCAGGATATGCGACAGCGCGCCGCAATCGCGCAGCACCTGCAGCATGCGCGAAGGCTTCTGTTCCATCAGGCCACGCGCCACTTCCTGCCATACGCGCTCCGGCACCAGGGCATCCACCTCCCCTTCCCGCACCATGCGCTGCATCAGCGCATTGGTTTCGGGGGCGACGCGGAAGTCGGGGAAGCGCGCGGCGAAGCGTGCCAGGCGCAGGATGCGCACCGGGTCTTCGGCAAAGGCGTCCGACACGTGGCGGAAAATGCGGTCCTGCAGGTCGCGCTGGCCGTGGTAGGGGTCGACCAGCACGCCGTCGTCATCGCGCGCGATGGCGTTGATGGTCAGGTCGCGCCGTACCAGGTCTTCCTCCAGCGTCACGTCGCTGGAGGTGTGGAAGACAAAACCCTTGTAGCCGGGCGCGGTCTTGCGCTCGGTGCGCGCCAGCGCGTACTCCTCCTGCGTTTGCGGATGCAGGAACACGGGGAAATCCTTGCCTACCGGGCGGTAGCCGGCGCGCACCATCTCTTCCGGCGTGGCGCCCACCACCACGTGGTCGCGGTCTTTGACGGGCAAGCCAAGCAATGCATCGCGTACCGCGCCGCCCACCACGTAAGTCTTCATACCCATCAATCGTCCGGCATCTCCGCGTCGTGCAGTGGCGCGGTTTCGGTTTCGGCCAGGGCGCCGGCGATCCAGGCGTCGACGGCCGGGTGGCTGCGCATGCGCTCGCAGTAGGCCGCCAGCGCGGGCGGCAGCACCACGCCGTAGGTCTTGAAGCGGGTCACCACCGGCGCGAAGAAGGCATCGGCGATCGAGAACTCGCCGAACAGGAATTCGTTGTGGCCGAAGCGGCTCAGGCACTCTTCCCACATTTCGCTGATGCGGCCGATATCGGCCTGGGTCGCCGGGGTGCGACCCTTGCCCGGGTAGCTGCCCTTGATATTCATCGACATGGTGGTGCGCAGGCTGCTGAAGGAGCTGTGCATCTCGGCGCATACCGAGCGCGCCAGCGCGCGCGCCGCCACATCGCGCGGCCACAGCGGCTTGTCCGGGAATTGCTCGGCCAGGTATTCGCAGATGGCCAGGCTGTCCCAGATCACCATGTCGCCCGCCAGCAGCACCGGCACGCGGCCGCTGGCGCTGTACCGGGCGATATTGTTCGAGGTGTCCGGCTGGTCCAGCAGCACGCGCACTTCGGTGAACGGGATGTTGAAGGCCTTCATGGCCACCCACGGGCGCATCGACCACGAGGAGTAGTTCTTGTTGCCGATCACCAGCGTCAGGCCGGGTTCGCGCGCGGCGGCCAGGGTTTCTGCGAGTTTCGGGTCGAGTTCGGTGGTGTGCATGGCTTCCTTCGGTCTCCTCTATCGTGCGCCGTAAGTGGCTTCCTGTTGTTCCTGTTCGGTATAGCCTTTCGGCGTGATGGCGCCGCCCAGGCGCGCTTTGAGCGACTGCGGCTTGCCTTCGAACAGGGCTGCGTAATAGGTGGCGTTGACCATCACGTTTTTCACGTAGCCGCGCGTTTCAAAGAACGGAATCGATTCGATGAAGATGGTGCTGTCCATCGGCCTGGTCAATTGCGTGCGCCAGGAGCGCAGGCGGCCCGGCCCGGCGTTGTAGGCGGCCGTGGCCAGCACCTGCGAGCCGTCCATGCTGCCCAGCACCATGTTCATGTAGTTCGCGCCCAGCAGGATGTTGGTCTTCACGTCCGTCAGCATGCCGTGCACGAAGTCGGACAGGCCGATCTTGCGCGCCACCCAGCGGCCGGTGGAAGGCATCACCTGCATCAGGCCGGAGGCGCCGGCCGACGACTGGGCATCCATGACGAAGCGCGATTCCTGCCGGATCAGGCCATACACCCAGGCCCGGTCCAGTCCCAGGGTGCTGGTGGTGGGCTGCATGATATCGTCGTGCGGCACCGGGTAGCGGTGCGTGTAGTCGGCCTGCACCCGCGTCTTCTCGGAGGTGTACACCATGCGGTCCAGCACATGCTTCTCGCGCGCGAACTCGGCGGCGGCGATCAGTTCGCGCTCGCCCAGGTGGCGCGTCTCCCAGTTCCACTCGCGCGTGCCCTCGAAGCGCAGGCGCATCTCGAAGAACTTGAGGGCGCGCTGCAGGCCGGGGTTGGCGGCGATGGCGGCCATTTCGGCCGGCGTCGGCGGCGCGCCCGGCGGCGGGATGGTGACCAGCTGGCCCAGTTCCTCCGCAGCCAGGATGCCGTAGTAGCTGGACTGGTCGGCAATGCTGCGGTAGGCCGCCAGCACTTCCGGCGTGTTGTGGCCCGCTTCGGCGGCGCTGGCGCGCGCATTCCAGTAGACCCAGGTCGGGTCCTTGCGCAGATGCTGCGGCATGGCGGCGATGGTGGCCTTGACGGTTTTCCAGTCGCGCTCACGCAGCGCAATGCGGGTTTTCCATTGCATCTGGTCGTTGGTCAGCGGGGCGCCGGCCGACTTGGCCCAGAATGCCGCCGTTTCCGGCGCCACCGAATAACCGGCCACCAGCGCCAGGTTGGCCCAGCCGATGGCGCGCTCCTGCGGCGTCAGTTTCGGCTCGGCTTTCTCCAGCGCCATCCGGGCGATCTTCATGCTGGTGCGGGCGGCGCGGCCCACCGCCACCAGGAAGATTTCATGGTCTGCGCGTGTGACGCCGGGGCCTTTGGCCAGCGCCAGCGTCGGCAGGTCGACCGCCTGGCCTATTTTCTTGTCCGAGCCGTTGAGCAGGATGATGGTGCGCTTGGCGGGACCGGTGGCATTGGTCTCGCCGGCCAGGCGCACCTGGTGCCACAGGTCTTCCTGCGTGAACTGGCCGGTCTGCGCCAGCGATGCGATCAGGGCGCCGCAGCCTTCGCCGTAGTACGGCGGGTAGACCAGCAGCACGCGCGCTTCGGCGGCGACATTCTGGCCCTTGGTCAGCCTGGACAGCAGGTTGTAGCACTTGACCTGGGTATCGTCCTGCAGCACGAACTGCGGGAACAACTCGTCGAAGGTGCTCCATTCGCGCTTGCGGCCCAGCTCCAGCAGCCAGTCGTTGCGCATGCGGTCGGCGATGGCGCTGCCTTCGTACTTTTTCAGGAAGGCGCGCACTTCGGCGTTCGACGCCTCCTTGAAGCGTGCTTTCAGGCGGTAGTAGTCGACGTAGGAGGGAATCGAGTAATCGGCAAGGCGCGCGGCGTAGAACTCCGCCTTGGCGGCGTCGTCGCGCCGCACGGCATCGCGCAGCAGGAGGAATGCATCATCTTCCTTGCGGCTGTCGCTTGCGTTATCCTGCGCGCAGGCCAGTGGCGAGGCGGCGCATGCTGCGACCATCAATGCGCCGGCTATCCATTTCGAGGTGGAAATCAATGTACGACTCTCAAGGTAATTCACGATATGACCAGCACAACTAGCATACCATGCAACCCCGACGGCCAGCCAGCCTCCGGCAAGGCGGAATTACGCCGGCATATGCTTTCCGTACGCCGTGCGCTGGCGCCGGAAACACGCGCGCAGTGGGACCGGGAAATTGGTGCGAAAGTGGTGCAGTGGTGGCGTGAAACAGGTGTTGGCACGGTCGGCGTGTACTGGCCTTTGCGCGATGAGCCAAACTTGCATGCCTGTTATGCGGAGCTGGCGCAATTGGGGGTGAAACTGCTGCTGCCGGTGGTGCTGGAAAAGCATGCGCCGCTGGCGTTCGCGGAGTGGCAGATCGGCGAGCCGATGGTGAAGGATAAGATGGGGGTGGCGGTGCCGGCCATGCTGCGCCTGGTGGCGGAGTATCCGCCGGCGCTGATCGTGCCTTGCCTGGGGTATAACCTGCAGGGCTATCGGCTGGGGTATGGCGGGGGATTTTATGACCGCACGCTGGCGCGCGAACCGCGGCCGGCGACAGTGGGGGTGGCGTATCGCTGCCTGGTCGCTGAATTCGGCAGCGATGGGCATGATGTGGCGCTGGATCGGATTATTACGGAGGACTGATACCCCGGTAAACCAGGGTCAGACCCAAGGGTCAGACCCGAAGCCGCAGGTCGCCGCCCAGACGGTGTCAGACCCTTGGGTCTGACACTGATTTGCCGGGTTAGACCAGGCGCTGCCACAAGGCCGTCGTGGCGACAGCCTGGTTCATCGAGTAGAAGTGCAAGCCCGGGGCACCGCCGGCCAGCAGCCGCTCGCACAAGGCCGACACGACATCCAGCCCAAAGGCCTTGATCGATGCGGAATCATCGCCGAACGAGGCCAGTTTCAGGCGCACCCAGCGCGGGATCTCGGCGCCGCACATATCCGAGAAGCGCATCAGCTGCGTGTAATTGGTGATCGGCATAATGCCCGGCACGATCGGCACTTCCACGCCCGCCTTCTGCGCCGCATCCACGAAGTGGAAATAGGCGTCGGCATTGTAGAAGTACTGGGTGATCGCGGCATTGGCGCCCGCCTTCACCTTGCGCACGAAGGCGTTCATATCGTCCTGCGACGAACGCGCCTGCGGGTGCACTTCGGGATAGGCCGCCACTTCGATATGGAACCAGTCGCCCGTTTCGGCGCGCACGAACTCCACCAGCTCGTTGGCGTAGCGGAACTCGCCCGACATGCCGTAGCCGGAAGGCAGGTCGCCGCGCAGCGCCACCAGGCGCTTGATGCCGTGCGACTTGTACTGCTGCAGGATGGCGCGGATCGATTCGCGCGTGCCGCCCACGCAGGACAGGTGCGGCGCGGCTTCTTCGCCGGCGGCCATGATCTCCAGCACGGTGTCCAGGGTGCCTTGCTGGGTGGTGCCGCCGGCGCCGAACGTCACGGAGAAGTACTTGGGGTGCAGCTCGGACAGTTTGGCGCGCGTGGCGCGCAGCTTTTCCGCCCCTTCCGCCGTCTTGGGCGGGAAGAACTCGATACTGAAATTATGGTTAGCCATCTTTGTCTTTCAACAGGAGGGTAGACAAGGCCCAGGAGATCACGCTGTACAGCAGCGCGCCGAGGATGGCATAGCCGAAGCTGTCGACATGGAAGCCGTCCACCACTTTCGCCACCAGCCAGAACATGAAGCCGTTGATGACGAAGATGAACAGGCCGAGCGACAGCACAGTGACCGGCAATGTCAGCAACAGCAGCAGCGGGCGCACCAGGGTGTTGACCAGGCCAAGCACGAGGGCAGCAACCAACGCGGCACCGATGCTTGTGACATCGACGGAATGCATCAGGTATGGCACCGCCAGCAGGGCGGCGGCATTGATTATCCAGGTCAGGACTAAACGCATGGGTGTGTGCTCGATTTGTTAACCCGGCAAATCCGGGTCAGACCCAAGGGTCTGACCCAGCCATTACCGGTGCCGCAGACAGGGTCAGACGGGACGGCCATCCGGCTTGGGTCTGACCCGGGTTTACAGGGTTTTAGTAACGGTAGTGCTCAGGCTTGTAAGGGCCTTCGACTTTCACGTTGATGTAGGCCGCCTGCTCTTCGGTCAGGACGGTCAGCTGCGCGTTCAGCTTCTTCAGCTGCAGGCGGGCGACCTTCTCGTCCAGGTGCTTCGGCAGGGTGTACACGCCGACCGGGTAGGCCTTGGTGTTGGCGAACAGCTCGATCTGCGCGATGGTCTGGTTGGCGAACGAGGACGACATCACGTACGACGGGTGGCCGGTGCCGCAACCCAGGTTCACCAGGCGGCCTTCCGCCAGCAGGATGATGCGCTTGCCGTCCGGGAAGATCACGTGGTCCACCTGCGGCTTGATGTTCTCCCACTGGTACTTCTTCAGCGCGGCGACGTCGATCTCGTTGTCGAAGTGGCCGATGTTGCAGACGATGGCCTGGTCCTTCATCTTCGCCATGTGGTCGTGGGTGATCACATGGTAGTTGCCGGTGGCGGTGACGAAGATGTCGGCCTTGTCGGCGGCGTAGTCCATCGTGACCACACGGTAGCCTTCCATCGCCGCCTGCAGCGCGCAGATCGGGTCGACCTCGGTGACCCACACCTGGGCCGACAGCGCGCGCAGCGCCTGCGCCGAGCCCTTGCCCACGTCGCCGTAGCCGGCCACCACGGCGATCTTGCCGGCTACCATCACGTCGGTAGCGCGCTTGATGCCGTCCACCAGCGATTCGCGGCAGCCGTACAGGTTGTCGAACTTGGACTTGGTGACGGAGTCGTTCACGTTAATCGCCGGGAAGGCCAGCTTGCCTTCCTTGTGCATCTGGTACAGGCGGTGCACGCCGGTGGTGGTCTCTTCGGTCACGCCCAGGATGTGCGGCAGGCGCTTGGAGTACCACTGCGGGTCTTTCGCGAGGTGGGCCTTGATCGAGTTGAACAGGCAGATCTCTTCTTCCGAGCCCGGCTTGGCCAGCACCGAGATGTCCTTCTCGGCGCGCGCGCCCAGGTGCAGCAGCAGGGTGGCGTCGCCGCCGTCGTCCAGGATCATGTTGGAGTACACGCCTTCACCCGGCCATTCGAAGATGCGGTGGGTGTAGTCCCAGTATTCGTCCAGGGTTTCGCCTTTGACGGCGAACACCGGGGTGCCGGCGGCGGCGATGGCGGCGGCGGCGTGGTCCTGGGTCGAGTAGATGTTGCAGGAGGCCCAGCGCACTTGCGCGCCCAGCGCTTCCAGGGTGCGGATCAGCACCGCGGTCTGGATGGTCATGTGCAGCGAGCCGGTGATGCGGGCGCCTTTCAGCGGCTGCGCGGCAGCGAATTCTTCACGGATGGCCATCAGGCCAGGCATTTCCGTTTCGGCGATCTTGATCTCTTTTTCGCCCCATGCGGCCAGGCCGATGTCAGCGATGATGTAGTCTTGGGAGTCTTTGAGTACGGCGTTCATCACGCCCTCCTTTCAGTGTGTTGAAAAAAGTAACGTGAGCGCGGTGTTGATGTTCCGAGCCTGGCCAGGCTGGCTGGTCGCAGCGCTCCTCGGAGAAGGGGAAATTGTATCACTGTGCGGGCCACCCCGGTAAACCTGGGTACGACCCAAGGGTCGGACCCAGTCGGCGGCACATGCAGTGGAGGGGTCTGACCCTTGGGTCAGACCCAGGTTTGCCGGGTTTACAGGCCCGCAGCAGCGCGCAGGATCGCAGCCTTGTCGGTACGCTCCCAGCTGAACTCCGGCTCTTCGCGGCCGAAGTGGCCGTAAGCGGCGGTCTTGGCGTAGATCGGGCGCAGCAGGTCCAGCATCTGCACGATGCCTTTCGGGCGCAGGTCGAAGTGTTCCTGCACCAGCTGGGCAATCTTCTCATCCGAAATCACGCCGGTGCCTTCGGTGTACACGGTGATGTTAATCGGGCGTGCCACGCCGATCGCGTACGACACCTGCACCTGGCACTGGCGCGCCAGGCCGGCCGCCACCACGTTCTTGGCCACGTAACGCGCAGCGTAGGCGGCGGAACGGTCAACCTTCGAAGGGTCCTTGCCGGAGAACGCGCCGCCGCCGTGCGGGGCTGCGCCGCCGTAGGTGTCGACGATGATCTTGCGGCCGGTCAGGCCGCAGTCGCCCTGCGGGCCGCCGATGACGAAACGGCCGGTCGGGTTGACCAGGAATTTGGTGTCCTTGATCCACTCGGTCGGCAGCACCGGCTTGATGATCTCTTCGATCACCGCTTCTTCGATCTGCGAGTGGCTCATTTCCGGCGCGTGCTGGGTCGACAGCACCACGGTGTCGACCGACACCGGGCGGCCATCGACGTAGCGCAGGGTCACCTGCGACTTGGCGTCAGGACGCAGCCATGGCAGGCGGCCATCCTTGCGCAGCTGCGACTGGCGCTCGACCAGGCGGTGCGAGTAGTAGATCGGCGCTGGCATCAGTTCCGGGGTCTCGTCGCAGGCGTAGCCGAACATCAGGCCCTGGTCGCCGGCACCCTGGTCCAGGTCGATGCCGGCACCTTCGTCGACGCCCTGGGCGATGTCCGGCGACTGCTTGTCGTAAGCAACCAGCACGGCGCAACCCTTGTAATCGATACCGTATTCGGTGTTGTCGTAGCCGATACGCTTGATGGTATCGCGGGCGACTTGAATATAATCCACGTTGGCGAACGTGGTGATTTCACCTGCCAGCACGACCAGGCCGGTATTGCACAGGGTTTCCGCAGCGACGCGGGCGCGCGGGTCCTGGGCCAGGATAGCGTCGAGGATCGAGTCGGAAATCTGGTCGGCAACCTTGTCTGGGTGGCCTTCCGACACGGATTCAGAGGTGAAAAGGAAATCGTTGGACATCGCAAGCTCCTACTTTGGTTCTAGAAAAATGTTGTCGCAAAACCAACGCAGCTTGCGACGCTTTAGCGACTTTTATATCCCGCTTCGCAAGTTGTCTGTTAACTCAGCGGCTGCTACTAACGTGGTATTTTACGCTTCTTAAAAAATTTTTGTGCAGAGCAACGTATAAATTGCTCTTGTAAACTTATAAATGCTGTTAAGAATATTCCGCTTTTTCTCGGTTTTCCCCTTGCCAATTTTACACGCCCTGGGTGTCGGGCTGGGTTGGCTGGTCTACCTGCTGTCCCCCTCGTACCGCCGCCGCATGCGCGACAATATGCGCCAGGCCGGCTTCGGCGCCCACCTCGGCGCCGCGGTCGGTGAAGCCGGCAAGGCCATCGCCGAACTGCCCTTCATCTGGTGCGCCGACCCGCAGCGCGTCACGCAGCGCGCTACCGTGGAAAACTGGGAACTGGTGCAACAATACCTCGACCAGGGAAAAGGCATCGTCTTCCTGACCCCGCACCTGGGCTGCTTTGAGATCACCGCCCAGGAAATCGCCCACCGCACCGAGCTGATGGTGATGTACCGTCCGCCGCGCAAGGAGGCGATGAAGCCGCTGATCGAAGGCGCCCGCGCGCGCAAGAACCTGCTGCTGGCGCCGGCCAATATGGGCGGCGTGCGCATGCTGGCCAAGTTCCTGAAAAAAGGCCAGCCGATCGGCCTGCTGCCCGACCAGGTGCCGCAGGAAGGCGAAGGCGTCTGGGCCGATTTCTTCGGCCGCAGCGCCTACACCATGACCCTGCCGGCCAAAATGGCCCAGCTGGGCGATGCCGTAGTCCTGATCGTGTATGCCGAACGCCTGCCGGGCGGCAAGGGCTATGTGGTGCGCTTCGTGCCGTTTGAGGGTTCGCTGGAAGGCGACACGGCGGCCCAGGCGCGCGCCATCAACCGCGAAATGGAAAAGCTGATCGCGCGCTGCCCGGCCCAGTATTACTGGAGCTACAACCGCTACAAGGTGCCGGCCGGCGTGGCCGCGCCGGGCGCGCAGGAGGCCGCATGAAATTCCTGCTTGGTTTTATGTGGCTGCTGCACTGGCTGCCGTTGCCGGTGCTGGGGCGCATCGGCAAAGCGGTCGGCAGCCTGCTCTTCATTGTGATGGGGCCGCGCCGCGAGATCGCCCTCACCAACCTGCGCCTGACCATGCCCGAACTCAGCGAGCAGCAGCGGCGCGACCTGGCGCGCCAGCATTTCCAGGCCTACTCGCGCAGCGTGCTGGAACGCTCAATCCTGTGGTGGGCGCCGGAAGCGCGCCTGCGCAAGCTGATCCAGGTGGAAACCAGCGCCGGCATGCCGCCCGGGCAGATCCCGGTGGCCGCCATGACCGAGAAGCCGACCATCCTGCTGTGCCCGCACTTTGTCTGCCTTGACGTGGGCGGCGCCGCCATCGCGATGGAAGCATCGGCCTCGTCGATGTATGTGGCGCAGAAAAACAAGACCTTCGATGAAGTGCTGCGCATGGGCCGCGCGCGCTTCAAGCCGGTCAAGCTGTTCACGCGCCAGGACGGCATCAAGCCCATCCTGCGTGCGCTGAAAGAAAAGCTGCCCTACTTCATGCTGCCGGACATGGACTTTGGCGACAAGGATGCCGAATTCGTGCCCTTCTTCGGCGTACCTGCCGCCACCCTGACGGCTACTGCACGCATCGCGGCGGCGACCGGCGGCCAGGTCATGCCCGTGATTGCCACCTTCCTGCCCGATTACGCGGGCTATCGTGTCAAGTTTTATCCGGTGTGGGAGAATTACCCCGGCACCGATATGGTGGCGGCCACCCGCCGCATGAATGAATTTATTGAAGAACGCGTCAAGGAAGCGCCGGCCGAATACTTCTGGACCCACAAGCGCTTCAAGACCCGCCCGGAAGGCGAACCTTCCTTCTACTCAAACAAACGATGAAACTGAAATTCACCAAGATGCACGGCGCCGGCAATGACTTCGTGGTCATCGACGCCATCAACCAGCAAATCGACTTCACGCCGGCCCAGTGGCAGGCGCTGGCCGACCGCCGCTTTGGCGTGGGTGCCGACCAGATGCTGGTGGTGGAAAAGTCCAGCGTGCCGGGCTGCGATTTCCGTTACCGCATCTTCAACAACGATGGGGGCGAAGTGGAACAATGCGGCAATGGTTCGCGCGCCTTCGTCAAATTCGTGGTGGAAAAGGGTCTGACGTCGGCGCGCCAGATCACGGTGGAAACCCTGGCCGGCATCATCTCGCCGCGCCTGGAGGACGATGGCAGCGTCACGGTCGACATGGGCGCGCCGGTGCTGGAGCCGGCCCTGGTGCCGTTCGATGCAGAAGGCCTGGCGGGCCAGCCGGAAGGGCGCGAAACGCTGTGGCCGCTGGTGCTGGAACTGGGCGGCCAGCGCGAGACGGTGCAAGTGTCGGTGGTGTCGATGGGCAACCCGCACGCGGTGCAGGTGGTGGCCGATGTGAATACGGCGCCGGTTGAGCTGATGGGGCCGCTGATCGAACATCATCCGCGCTTCCCGCGCCGGGTCAATGCCGGCTTCATGCAGCTGCTTGACCGCCGCCACATCAAGTTGCGCGTGTTTGAGCGCGGCGCTGGGGAAACCCTGGCTTGCGGCACCGGCGCCTGCGCGGCGGTGGTGGCGGGGATCCGCCGCGGCTTGCTCGATTCGCCGGTGCGCGTCGATGCACGCGGCGGGCAGCTGTCGATTGCGTGGGCGGGCGAGGGGCAGCCGGTTTACCTGACGGGGCCGGCGGTGACGGTGTTTGAGGGTGAGATTACGATCTGACCCCGGTAAACCAGGGTCTGACCCGCAGGGTCAGACCCTCTCTAGGCGGCCGCCTCGGGCCGGAAGGGGGAGGCCGTTGACGTTCGGCGTAGGTCCACGGCGCACAACCAGAAGCCGTGGGCGCGAGACCGTCGGGGGGGGGGGGGCGGGGGGGGGGAGGCCCCGGGGGCCGGGGTGGGGGGTGCGGCCCGCCCCCCCCCCCCCCCCCCCCCGAACGCGGGGGCAGCCCGCTGGGGGGGGCGGTTGCCGGGGCGGGGTCTGACCCTGCGGGTCAGACCCCGGTTTACCGGGTTTCAGGCAGCCGCCATCAACCCCGCCCCCAGCCAGCTCTTCAGCCGGTACAGGCGCTGCCGGTAATTCCCCTCCATATCCGCCCCCACCTGCTCGAACAGGCGCACGATACGGTCCAGTTTCTGCCGCTCGGCGGCGCTGCGCACCGGCACCAGCCGGCGCTTGCTGCGCCCATAACTGGCGCGGATATCGACCACCAGGCAATGCCCCTGGTCGGCCGCCTTCACATCCAATAGCAAGGCTTCCGCCCGTGTCAGGCGGAACATGGCCGCCAGTTCAATGCGCGCCGCCAGCAACGGCTGGCTGCCGAGCAGCTCGCGCGTCAGCAAGGGCAGCAGCGGCTCCGCCCAGCTGGCGGGCGGTGGCGGCGGCGCAATGCGGTCCAGCGCCTGGCGCGCTTCCACGCTGCCCTGCGCCGCGGCTTTCTGCAGCCAGTACACGGCGCGCACATCGTTATCCTCGGCGCCACGGCGCGCGCGCCAGGCGTTGATGCCGCATTCCAGCTGCGCCGCGCTGTGCCCCATGTCGGCCGCCCGCTCCAGGCAGGCATGCGCTTCGCTGGCACTGCGCTGCGAGAATTCGGGACGGATATAGATGCGCGACATGGCAAACCAGGCATCGGCCAGGCCCTGCTCGCCGGCCTGTGCCAGCCAGCGCAGGGCGCGCTTGAAATTGACGGTGCCATTGCCGGGCTCGACGCGGTCGCCTTCGCTGTTCATGCGCGCCAGGTGCAGCCCGAGCGCCAGCTGGGCGTCGCGGTCGCCCGCCTGCGCCGCCACGGTGCGCTGGCGCAGCAGCTCGGCCGGGTCGGAGGCCGGCTGGCCGACGCCGACGGCGTGCTGCCCCGCCGCTGGTGCGCCAGCCGCTGCCGGTGCTGCGCCGCCCGTCGCCCTTGGTGCTGCGATTGCCGCGACCGCCACCGGCACGCTACTGGCGAGCGCGACCGGCGCAGGCGCCGGCTCGGCCGCGCGCAGCTGCGCCAGGGTGCGGGCCGCTTCCGGCCCGCCGTCCTGGGCGGCGCGGATGTACCACGGCAGCGCCTGGTCCCGCGCGGCATGCGCGACTTCAAATGGTATGTGGGCGCCGATCAGCTGCCACGCCTCGGCCACGCCCTGGTGCGCCGCGCGGCACAGCCAATGCAAAGCAGTCGGCACGTTCTGTGGCAGGCTGGCCCCGCCAAACAGGTAGAGTTTGCCCAGCGCCAACTGGGCGGCGGCGTCTCCTGACCGCGCTCCCCTGATAATCACCAGCTCTTCTCGATTTGCCATCGATCTATCCGGTTTCCAAGGAATAAGCTGCCTGCCCAGTGTAGCGGCGCGCCGGATTGCAGGCGCACAACTCCCAGGCTTTTTGATATAGCGCAAATGTGACAGGCCTTCCTTGCGGCTTCCTTACAATCCTTGCACTCTATGAGTAGCCAGGCAAGCGTTTCAAAAATACAACAGGACGCCCCGCTTTGGACGGTTTTGACCCTTTTTAGTGCGCATACATGACCAAGTCGCCGGAAATGGGCGCTTTATGCACTTATCGTATAACCATGCATATCCCCCGGTCTCACTCATAAAAAGGACGAACACATGAAGAAATCGTTACTGGCCATGGCCTTGATGGGCGCTTTCAGTAGTGCAGCCTTTGCGCAATCCAACGTCGTCATCTACGGCACGCTGGATGCCGGGATTCACAAGACCAGCAATTCCGCCAACACCGCCATCCAGGAAGGCGGTCGCGACAACAGCAAGCTCGGTTTCCGCGGCCAGGAAGACCTGGGCAACGGCCTGAAAGCGCTGTTCCACCTGGAAATCCGCTATGAGGTCGACACCGGCAACATCGAACGCAGCACGCGTCCCCTGTTCCAGGGCCAGAGCCGGGTCGGCCTGCAAGGCGGCTTCGGCACCGTGCGCCTGGGGCGCGCCCTGACCGCGCTGCAGGAAACCACCACCCTGTTCGAGCCATGGTCCGGCATGCCGAACGTGGCCGGTTTCCAGACCGACCTGATGGTGGCGGGCTACCGCACCGCCATCGCCGGCAGCGGCTCCGATCCGCTGGGCGCGGCCGGCAACTCGGGCAACCGCTTTGCCAATGCGGTCTGGTACAACTCGCCGGTCTACAACGGCTTCCAGCTCAACCTCAACCTGGGCAGCAAAGAGAACAATGGCCTGGCGACCGCCATTGTCGGCCGCGGCACCACGGCGGCGCCACAGTATCCCGCCGGCGCGCGCGCCCAGGCTTACCCGTATTCGGTCAGCGCCACCTACACGGCGCCGGGCACCACGCCGCAGTACGCCATCTATGCCGGTTCCGAGCGCAACTCGACCGAAGTGAAATGGCACTCGGTCGGCGCCTATTACCGCCCGATCCCGGCCCTGAAACTGATGGGCAGCTATGGCCGCCAGGACCTGAGCCATATCCGTGCCATCAACGACACCATGAAGTCGTGGGTGCTGGGCGCGAACTACAACGTGGGCGTGGGCCTGGTACGCTTCGGTTACGGCCAGCGCGATACCGACGGTGAAGTCAAGACCAAGGAACTGTCGGTCGGCTACGAGCACAACCTGTCGCCGCGCACCTACCTCTATCTCGACCTGTCGCAGAAGAAAGTGCCGACAACCCTGGCGCCAGCCAGCAGCGATATGAACCAGAACCACTACGCGCTGGGCATTCACCACAACTTCTGATGTTTCTGCTGCTGGCGCGGGCCCCAGCCCGCCCCAGCAGCTGCCCCCATCGGTTAGAATGTCCACGCCTGCAACATTCGATGTGACATCAACAATGACCGACACCCTGGATTCCGCAACTGTCGCGCAGTACCTGGCCGACAATCCCCACTTCTTCGAAGAACACGCCAACCTGCTGGGCGATGTCAAGCTCTCCAGCCCGCTGACCGGGCGCGCGGTATCGCTGCAGGAACGCCAGATGGAAGTCATGCGCGACAAGTACAAGGCGCTGGAACTGCGCCTGTCCGAGCTGACCCGCCACGCCCAGGAAAACGCCACCATCGCCAACCGCTTCCACAGCTGGAACCAGGCCCTGCTGCAAGTGCGGCGCGATGCCGACGTGCCGCGTGCCGTGGTGCAAGGCCTGGTCGACAGCTTCCACGTACCGGCCGCCACCCTGCGCCTGTTCCAGGTGGCGCCCGAATTCGCCGACGAATGGTTCGCCAGCGGCGTGTCGGAAGACGCGCGCCTGTTCGCCAACAGCCTGCAAGCGCCTTACTGCGGCAGCAATAACGATTTCGAAGCCGTGCGCTGGCTCGACGACGCCGAGCACATCAAGTCGACCGTGATCCTGCCGCTGCGCAAGCCGGGCAGCAAGGGCGCCGCCTTCGGCCTGCTGATCATGGGCTCGCCGGACCCGGAACGCTTCACCTCGCTGATGGCGACCGACTTCCTGGTCCACATCGGCGAAACCGCCAGCGTCGCGCTGGCGCCAGTGCTGGCCTGAGCCGCCATGGAGCGCCCGGGCGACGGCAAGCTGGAGCGGGCCGACGCCTACCTGGCCCACCTGGCCACCCAGCGCAAGCTGTCGGCGCACACGGTCGCCGCCTACGGGCGCGACCTGCGCGAGCTGGCCACCTTGTCCGAGGGCAAGGCCTGGGACGCCCTGACCCATTTTGATATCCGCCGCTACGCGGCCCAGCTGCACAGCCGCGGCCTGGACGCGCGCAGCATCGCGCGCAAGCTGTCCGGCTGGCGCGGCTTCTTCGCCTGGCTCGGCCAGCACAGCCCCCTGCCCGCCAACCCGGTGGAAGGCGTGCGCGCGCCCAAGCGCGCCAAGACCCTGCCCAAGGCCCTGTCGGTGGACGATGCGGTGCAGCTGGTGGCGCCGGCGGCGCCCACGGCCGGCGCCGGCGAACCGGCCCAGCTGTGCAACCGCGCCATGTTCGAACTGCTGTATTCGAGCGGCCTGCGGGTCTCGGAACTGGCCGGGCTGGACCGCGAGTTCCGCAAGGCCGGCGACGGCCAGCCCGCCTCGCTCGGCTGGCTGGAACTGGACAATGCCGAAGTGGTGGTGACCGGCAAGGGCGGCAAGATGCGCCGCGTGCCGGTCGGCAGCGCCGCCCTGGACGCGCTGCACGCCTGGCTGGCCGTGCGCCCGGCCGCCGCCGACGGCAGCGGCGCCCTCTTCCTCAACGAACGCGCGCGGCGCATCACGCCGCGCGTGGTGCAGCTGCGGCTCAAGGCGCACGGCATCCAGGCCGGCACCCCGGTGCCGGTGCATCCGCACATGCTGCGCCACTCGTTCGCCTCGCACGTGCTGCAATCGTCGGGCGACCTGCGCGCCGTGCAGGAGATGCTGGGCCACGCCAGCATTACCTCGACCCAGGTGTATACCGCCCTTGATTTCCAGCACCTGGCGCTGGTCTATGACAAGGCCCATCCACGGGCTAAAATTAAATAGCGCGGGGATTGATCCCGCTCAATTTGCCCATTTGCCAGCATTTCCAGAATTCCGGCATAATCGACCGATTCCAAATGCAGCGAGTATGACCATGGCAATGATTCCAACCACTATCTTGACCGGCTTTCTTGGCGCCGGCAAAACCACGCTGCTGAACCGCATCCTGCGCGAAGAGCACGGCATGAAGATTGCCGTCATTGAAAACGAGTTCGGCCAGGAGAATATCGACAACGAAATCCTGGTGCAGGAATCGCGCGAGCAAATCGTAGAAATGAATAACGGCTGCATTTGCTGCACCGTGCGCGGCGATCTGATTATCGGCTTGTCGGAGCTGGCCAAACGCCGCGCCGCCGGCGAAATCCAGTTCGACCGGGTGGTGATCGAGACCACCGGCCTGGCCAATCCCGGCCCGGTGGCGCAAACCTTCTTCGTCGACGACGAAGTGGGCGCCAACTACCTGCTCGACGCCGTGGTGACGGTGGTCGATGCGCGCCACGCCATGCAGCAGCTGGACCAGCACGAGGAAGCCCAGCGCCAGGTCGGCTTTGCCGACAAGATCCTGCTGTCCAAGACCGACCTGGTGGATGCCGCTGCGGTCGAGGCCCTGACTGCCCGCCTGAAGCGCATCAACCCGCGCGCGCCGATCAGCCGCTCCGATTTCGGCAAGGCACCGCTGAGCGAAGTGCTGGACTTGCGCGGCTTCAACCTCAATGAAAAGCTGGAAATCGACCCCGACTTCCTGGCCGAGGAAGAGCATGTGCACGACGAGCATTGCGGCCACGACCACGAACATGGCGAACACTGCAGCCACGAGCACCACCACCACGACCACCACCATGCCCACCACACCGACGATATCGCGGCGTTCGTGTTCAAGAGCGAACGTCCGTTCGACCCGGCCAAGCTGGACGAATTCCTGGGCGGCCTGGTTGATGTGTACGGTCCTCGCATGTTGCGTTACAAAGGCGTATTGTTGATGCAGGGCGCAGAAAGGAAGGTTGTGTTCCAGGGCGTGCACCAGCTGATGGGCAGCGACCTGGGGGCAAAATGGGGCGAAAACGAGACACGCGCCAGCAAAATGGTGTTTATTGGTAAAAATCTGCCAAAAGACATCTTTATTACTGGCCTTGAACAATGTTTGGTATAAACTAAGGCGCTTTTTGAAGCACCACAGCGCTGCAAATCTGAAAACCCTGTCGTATCGAAGGTAAGCGAAGTCATGACAAAAGCAAATAAATCGACCCCTGCCGCAGAAGTCCTGCTCACCGAAGAAGAAATTCTGAAAATGAGCGACAAGGACTATATGAACCCGGCCCAGATGGCGTTTTTCAAGAACAAGCTGCAAAACCTTGAGAAAGAATTGCTGAAGAACGCTGGCGAAACCACCGAACACCTGCGCGAAACCGTGCTGGTGCCGGACCCGGCCGACCGCGCCACCATCGAGGAAGAGCACGCACTGGAACTGCGTACCCGCGACCGCGAGCGCAAGCTGCTGAAGAAAGTGCAGCAGTCGATCGCGGCCATCGACAATAACGACTATGGTTATTGCGAAGAAACCGGCGAGCCGATCGGCATTCCACGCCTGATCGCCCGTCCGACCGCGACCCTGTCGCTGGAAGCCCAGCAACGCCGTGAGCTGAAACAGAAGCTGTACGGCGACTGATTCCTGTCCAAGCGGAAGAAAGCACGCTGCGGCGTGCTTTTTTCTTGCCGCTCCCCCTACGGTACGCCCTTATTTTTTTCCCTTGGGCTACACTAGTGATCCTATGGGACTGTTCTCCATTTTCAAAAAAGGCAAGGCTGACGACGTCATCACCGATGACGACGACAGCGCTGCACGCCTGGCCGCGAACAGCGAACTGGAGCGTCAGCGCGCGCAGCAATCGGATTTGCAGCGCGAAATCGCGCGTGCCACCGCCATGAAGATCGACGCCATCGAGGCGGCGATGGCGGCTGACATCTTCAACGAACCGGAACCGGCCTGGGCCCGCCGCCCGCGCCAGCTGCAGCCGGCCGCCGCCACCGCCAGCAACGACGACGCCACGCTGCCGATGCTGGACCAGTACACCACGGAGCTGCTGGGCGACGAGGATGTGCCGCTGGAAGCGGCGGCCGCCGAAAGCGCGCCGATCGTGGAAGAAATCGCCATCCTGTATTCGAACGGCCAGTCGGAGGTCGCCGAGCAGATGCTGCTGGGCAGCCTGCCCGACGCCGCCCAGGACCGCACCGTCTGGTGGATGCTGTTCGACCTGTACCAGGCGCTCGGCAAGCAGGAAGCGTTCGAAAACATTTCGATCGACTACGCCAGCCAGTACGAAACCTCGCCGCCGTCCTGGGTGCCGCCCGCCAGCGCCGCCAGCGAAGCGCCGGTGGCGTCCGGTTATGCCGGCGTGGCGCCCACCCTGGCCCTGGCCGGCATCCTCAGCGCCGCTGCGGCGCCGCAGCTCGAGCGGCTCGACAGCATGGACCAGAAGCTGCCGCTGCGCCTCGACTTCTCGCGCGTCAACGGCGTTGATCCGGAAGGCTGCGCCCTGCTGCTGGCCGCCCTGAAAAAGCTGCAAGGCGGCGAGCGCGAGCTGGTGGTGGTCGGCGCCACCGAGCTGGCCGACCAGGTGCGCGCCATCCTCACCATCGGCAACCGCGATGGCGGCGAAGCGCCATGGCTGCTCTACCTCGAACTGTTGCGCCTGCTGAACCGCGAAAAAGACTTCGAAGAATCGTCGATGGACTACTGCGTCACCTTCGAAGTGTCGCCGCCGCCCTTCGTCGCCCCGAGCAAGGTGGCCAACGCCCCGCGCCAGGCCACCGCCGGCGCCTCCGACCGCTTCATGCTGCCTGCCGTGATCGAAGGCGACACCAGCAAGCTGCTGGCCGCCATCGACGAATACGCCGGCCAGTACCCGGCCCTGGTGTTCGACTGCGGTCGCCTGGCGCGCATGGAATTCGGCGCCGCCAGCGCCCTGCAATCGAAGATCGCCGAACTGTCGGAAGGCGGCCAACGCCGCATCGAATTCCGCGACCTCAACCACCTGGTGGCAGCGCTGATGCGTTTGCTGGGCTATGCTGATATAGCGCGGCTGTTCCCGCACAAATACTGATATTGCCGAAAAAATGGGGACGTACCCCATTTTTCGCAGAAAAATGGGGTACGTCCCCATTTTTTCGGCAACATTGAATTTTGCGGCGGGCGTCCCCAAATGTCGCGTTAATCCCAATACAAAGGCATTAACATGGAACAATTTCACGGCACCACCATCCTGTGCGTGCGTCGCGGCAATGAGGTGGCGATCGGTGGCGATGGCCAGGTTACCCTGGGCAATATCGTCATGAAGGGCACGGCGCGCAAGGTGCGTAAGCTGTACCAGAACAAGGTGCTGTGCGGCTTCGCCGGCGGCACGGCCGACGCCTTCACCCTGCTCGACCGTTTCGAAGCCAAGCTGGAAAAGCACCAGGGCCACCTGCTGCGCGCGTCGGTTGAGATGGCCAAGGACTGGCGCACCGACCGCGTGCTGCGCCGCCTGGAGGCCATGCTGCTGGTGGCCGACAAGGATTCCACCCTGGTGATCACCGGTAACGGCGACGTGCTGGAACCGGAACACGGCATCGGCGCCATCGGCTCCGGCGGCAGCTATGCCCAGTCGGCCGCCCTGGCGCTGGCGCAGAACACCGACCTGTCCCCTGCCGACATCGTGAAGAAGTCGCTGACCATCGCCGGCGAACTGTGCATCTACACCAACCTGAACCACATCATCGAGACCCTGGACCCAGCATGAACATGACCCCTCAAGAAATCGTCGGCGAACTCGACAAGCATGTGGTCGGCCAGGGCAAGGCCAAGAAGGCCGTCGCCATCGCGCTGCGCAACCGCTGGCGCCGGCAGCAGGTGGAAGAGCCGCTGCGCCACGAGATCACGCCCAAGAATATCCTGATGATCGGCCCGACCGGCGTCGGCAAGACCGAGATCGCGCGCCGCCTGGCCAAGCTGGCCGACGCCCCGTTCATCAAGGTCGAAGCGACCAAGTTCACCGAAGTGGGCTACGTCGGCCGCGACGTCGACACCATCATCCGCGACCTGATCGACATCGGCGTGAAACAGACGCGCCAGTCGGAAATGGCCAAGGTGCGCGCGCGCGCCGAAGATGCGGCGGAAGACCGCGTGCTCGATATCCTGCTGCCGCCGCCGCGCGATTTCGGCTTCTCCGCCGGCGGCAACGAGCCGCGCAGCGACGACACCACGCGCCAGACCTTCCGCAAGCGCCTGCGCCAGGGCGAGCTGGATGACAAGGAAATCGAGATCGAGCTGGCCGAGCAAAGCCCGACCATGGAGATCATGGCGCCGCCCGGCATGGAGGAAATGACGGAGCAGATCAAGTCCATGTTCTCCGGCATGGGCGGCGGCCGCAAGAAGGCGCGCAAGATCAAGATCAAGGAGGCCATGAAGCTGCTGCTGGACGAGGAAGCGGCCAAGCTGGTCAACGAAGACGAGATGAAGAAGATTGCGCTGGCCAATGTGGAGCAGAACGGCATCGTCTTCCTCGACGAGGTGGACAAGATCGCCTCGCGCTCGGAAGTGGGCGGCGCCGACGTTTCGCGCGCAGGCGTGCAGCGCGACCTGCTGCCGCTGGTGGAGGGCACCACCGTCAACACCAAGTACGGCATGGTGCGCACCGACCATATCCTGTTCATCGCTTCGGGCGCCTTCCACCTGGCCAAGCCGTCGGACCTGATCCCGGAGCTGCAGGGCCGCTTCCCGATCCGCGTGGAGCTGGAGTCGCTCTCGATTGCCGATTTTGAACGCATCCTGACCAGTACCGATGCCTGCCTGACCAAGCAGTACCAGGCCTTGCTGGCCACCGAGGGCGTGCAGCTGGACTTCGCGCCGGACGGCATCAACCGCCTGGCGGAGATTGCCTTCCAGGTCAACGAGCGCACCGAGAACATCGGCGCGCGCCGCTTGTACACCGTGATGGAGAAGCTGCTGGAGGAGATTTCCTTCAGCGCCACCGAAAGCGGCGACAAGCATGTGGTGATCGATGCGGCGTATGTGAACCAGCGGCTGGATGCGCTGGCCGTCAACGAAGATTTGTCGCGCTACGTACTGTAATGGCGAACAAGGCACTGGCCACGCGGCAGAAGATGCGTATCCGCGTCGAGCCGTCGCAGCACTTTGGCAAGCCCCGCAATCCGATTGCGGCGCTGGCCAAGGGGCGCGCGGCCGGGCCGCATGACAAGAGCCGGGTTACCGCGGAGCGGCAGGCGGGCAAAAAGCTGATCGATAAGAAGCTGCGCGGCGAGGCTGAGGACGAAAACCGGTAAACCAGGGTCTGACCCGAGGGTCAGACCCTGTCGGTTCGGCTGCCGGGGGTTTCGGTTGTGCGCTGTTGCTCTGCGCCGGACGTCAAAGGACTAAACCCGCACCCACCGCTGCCCAGCTTTGCCGGATTCCTACCAGACCGGACCGAGGAACAGATACAGGGTCTGCTCGCCCTCGCGCGTCGCGCCGGCCCCCAGGAACAGCGGCCCAAAGCGCGTCTCCACCGACAGGAACGCACTGCCGGCCTGCTTCAGCGCCCGCCCCGTCGCATCCGACGCGCGGTCGAATCCCCCGCCCGTCTCCAGCGAGAACCCCGCCCGCAGCGTCCCGCCGAAAGCACTCGGCAGCGAGGCGATACGCCGCGCCAGCACCACCCGCCCCAGCATCATGGTCGGGTCCTGGATCGAATTGGTCGGCGTCCCCGACAAGCGCAGGAAGCCGCCCAGCGACACCGGCGAGGCCCCGGCCTGCGCCTTGGCCCACTCCAGCGACACATGCCCGGCCCAGTCATCGACCCGGAAAGCCTGCAGCACCGTGGCGCTCCAGTTGGACGCCGCCGTGCCCACGCCCTGCCCGCTGCCCGGCGTGCGCTGGCGCCCGATGGTCAGCAGCGTGCCGCGTGTCGGGAAGGCCAGCGAATCGAGCGTATCGACACGGAAGCGCGCAAAGGTCGTGCTGTCGTACTTGCGCACCACGTCCGCCGTCGGGTCTTGCGGAATCAAAGGCCGCACCGAATAAGCCTGGCGCGCCACGCCGAACGAAAACTCGCCCCAGTTGCCGAACTGGCGCCCCAGCGCCAGCGACGCCCCGCGCGCGCTGTACGAGACGCGCGCCATGCGCTGCTGGCGGACAAAGATATCGCCGGCGATGTTGCCGATCTGCGCCGACGGCATGAAGAACCATTTGCCGCCCGCGCCCAGCGGCTGCCACCACTGCACGCCGATGCCGCGCTCATTGCCCAGGCGTCCTTCGGTGCGGATCTCGCCGCCCCAGCTGTTGAGCGCCGAGCGCACGTGCATCACCTTGATGGCGAAGTCGTTCGAGTCGCGGAAGTCGCTGGCCAGTTCCAGGCCAACCCGCATGCGGCTGCGCGCCCACTCCGCCTCGGTAGCGCGGATGGTGACGGTGCGCTCGCCTTCCAGGTCGTCGATGTCGGTTTCCACGCGCGCCATGTCGCCGCGGCCGTACAAGGCCACCGCTGCCTGGCGCACCTGCTCGCGCGTGGTGGGCTGGCCCGGCTCCAGGCCGGACTGGCTGACCAGCACTTCCGGGTTCACATCGCGCGTGCCCTGCACCTGCACCCTGGCCAGCTTGACCGGGCGGTCGGTGTCGGCCGGCGTCGCCAGGCGCAAACTCTCCATGCTGATGTAGTCGTGCTCGGGCAGCGCCAGCGCGGCCAGGCGCGGCGCCAGCGCGCGCGCGGCGGCCTCGCCCGCCTGCATCGCCTTGTCCCAGGTCGAGAAGTCGAGGAAGCTGATGCCGTCCAGCTTGGGCGAGATCAGGATATCGTCCTTGCGCAACTCGCTCAGCGAGCGCTGCACGTTCTGCTCGGTGAGGATCTGCAGCATCTGGTTGGCCACGCCCAGCGCGCTGCCCAGCTCCTTCTCCGGCGCCAGCGTGGTGCCGACGTTGACGGCGATGACGATGTCGGCGCCCATGGCGCGCGCCATGTCGACCGGCAGGTTGCGTACCAGGCCGCCGTCCACCACCAGGTGGTCCTTGATGCGCACCGGCGCGAACACGCCCGGCACGGCCAGCGAGGCGCGCATGGTCTGGAACAGCGGGGTGTTGTCGAGCACGACCAGCTCGCCGGTCAGCAGGTCGGAGGCGACCGAGCGGAATGGCAGCGGCAGCTGGCTCACCGGCAGGTCGCGCGTGCCGGGCGGCAGCAGGCGTTGCAGGGCCATTTCCAGCGCGGCGTTGCCGGCGGCGCCGGGCGGGCCTTGCACGCCTTTCAGGGTGATGCCGAATTCGATGCGCGAGGGCAGGAGGATGTCTTCGTCGCGGCGGCGGAAATGCAGCTCGTCGCGCGCGGGACGGTCGGCCACCACGCTGTCCCAGTCGGTGCTGGCGGCCATCTTCTCGAGGTCTTTGAGCGATGCGCCGGCGGCCCAGGCGCCGCCGATCACGCTGCCCATCGACGTGCCGACCACGATGTCGACCGGGATGCGCATTTCCTGCAGGGCGCGCAGGACGCCGACGTGGGCGAAGCCGCGTGCGCCGCCGCCGCTTAATACGAGGGCGACTTTGGGGCGGGCTAAACCCGGTACGGCAGGGTCAGACCCAAGGGTCTGACCCGGGGCCTGCGGCAGCGGCGTGTCGGGGGTCTGACCCTCGGGTCTGACCCCGCTTTGCCGGGGTTCGGCAGCGCAGGCCAAGCCCACGCACAAACCGAGGGCCAGTACCAGCAACTTCATCGCGTCTGCGGCGCCCCGCCCGTCGGTTGTGCCGAAGTGGTCGGCGGCTGGGCCGGCGCCATCTGCACCGGCGGCGGCGCCGGCTGTGCGGGCGGCGGCGGCGCCGGCATCATCTGCTGCGGCGGAGGCGGCATCGGCCCCGCCTGCGGCTGTTCCATCGGCGGCGGCATCGCGAGCGACGCGCTGCCGCCCGCATCCACCATCAGATCAAGGCGCTTCTGCACCCCGCCTTCCAGCAGGATCACATGGCGCGCCTGCACCTCCTTCACGCTCACGCCCGGCGCCACTTCCGCGCCGACCGGGAAAGCCTTGGCCGGCTGCGCATCGGTCGAAATGATCGCCACGCTGCCGCGCCCGCGCGTATCGGCCACCACACCGCGCAGCTGGAAATTGCTGACCGCTGCCACCGCGGTATTGCCGCCGAACAGGCCGCGCGCCGCATCCAGGCTCGCTTCCGGCACCTGCGCCGCCGGCACCGCCGCGATCGGACGCTGCTTCGGCTTAAACAGCTGCATGCCCCAGTAGGCCAGCGAGGCGGACAACAGCGCCACCGCGGCCACACTGCTTATCAAAGGCAAACGTTTCAATTCAATTCTCCAGTATCAGCGCACCAGCTGGTTGATTTCGATAATCGGCATCAGCACGGCCAGCACGATCAGCAGCACCACCACACCCATGGCCAGGATCAGCATCGGCTCCAGCAGGCCGGCAATGGTCAGCGTGCGGCGCTCCAGGTCCGATTCCTGCGCGCTGGCGGCGCGGTCCAGCATGGCGGGCAGCTCGCCCGTGATTTCGCCGGCGCGGATCATGTGGATCAGCATCGGCGGGAAGTGCTTTTGCGCCGACAGCGAGCGCGCCAGGCTGGCGCCCTCGCGCACCGAATCGCTGGCCTGCTCGACCAGCTGGCGCATGGCCACGTTGGACAGCGTATCGCGGCTGGTTTCCAGCGCGCGCAGGATCGGCACGCCGGAACCGGTGGTGATGGCCAGGGTGCTGGCAAAGCGCGAGGTATTCAGGCTGCGCTCGAATTTGCCGTACAGCGGCGCCGTCAGCAGCCAGGTATGCCAACGCAGCTTGACGTCGGGGTTCTGCAGCAGGCGCCGCACCAGGAAGCCGCCCGCCACCGCCATGCCGAGCATGATGAAGCCATAGTTGCGCACAAAATCGGAAATGGCCAGCATGACCACCGTCAGCAGCGGCAGCTTTTGCTTGGTGTTGGCGAACACGGACACGATCTGCGGCACCACATAGGTGAGCAGGAAGATCACGATCAGGAACGCCACCACGGTGACGATGGCCGGGTAGGTGAAGGCCAGCTTCACCTTCTGCACCAGCGCATTGCGCCGCTCGATGTAGTCGGCCAGGCGCGACAGCACGCGCGACAGCTGGCCGATCTGCTCACCCGACGCCACCAGGGCGCGGTAGATTTCCTGGAAGTCGCGCGGGTGGCGCGCCAGCGCATCCGACAGCGAGGAGCCGCCCATCACTTCCGAACGGATCGAGGCCACCAGGTCGCGCACATAGGGGCGCTCGGCCTGCTCCAGCAAGGCGGTGAAGGCCTGCTCCAGCGGCAGGCCGGCTTCCAGCAGGCTGGCCAGCTGGCGCGTGAACAGCGCCAGCTCGGTGGTACTCAGCTTCTCGCCGAAACCGCGGCGCGCCGTGGCGCCGCTGGCGTCGACCTGGGCCGAAATCGCATCGACCTTGATCGGCGTCAGGCCCTGCGAGCGCAGGTCGGCGCGCGCGGAACGGGCGCTGTCGGCATTGACCACGCCCTTCTTGCTGGCGCCCGCCGCATCGACGGCTTCATAACGGAAGGCCGGCATCGCTTAGTCCTTCGCTACGCGCAGCAATTCGGCCTGCGTGGTCACGCCTTGCTGCAGCCAGCGTTCGCCGTCTTCGCGCATGGTGCTCATGCCGTGGCGCTGCGCCGCCGCGCGGATTTCCGCCTCCGAGCTGCGGTCGTGGATCTGGGCGCGGATGGCGTCGTCGGTCTGCAGCAGCTCGTAGATGCCGACGCGGCCCTGGTAGCCGGTGTTGCCGCAATGCTCGCAGCCAACCGCTTTCCATTGCACGCCGTCGAAGGTCTTGCAGCTCGGGCACAACTTGCGCACCAGGCGCTGCGCCAGCACGCCCAGCAGCGACGACGACAGCAGGAAGGGTTCGATGCCCATGTCCAGCAGACGGGTCACGGCGGCGGCGGCGTCGTTGGTGTGCAGCGTCGCCAGCACCAGGTGGCCGGTGAGCGAAGCCTGCACCGCGATCTGCGCCGTTTCCAGGTCGCGGATCTCGCCGATCATGATCACGTCCGGGTCCTGGCGCAGGATGGCGC
>NZ_JAYSCO010000068.1:0-31356 GCF_041914865.1 Pseudoduganella sp.
CACTTCCAGGTCGTAGGTCTTGGCGGCGCCGAAGCCCATGTCGCCGGTGCACAGCTGCATGACGCGGTATGGCAGGTTCAGCGACTGCAGGATGTACTCGGCGTGGCCGACCATTTCTTCCAGCGCTTCGTACGATTTCTCCGGGTGTACCACCTGGACCAGTTCAACCTTGTCGAACTGGTGCTGGCGGATCATGCCTTTGGTGTCGCGGCCTGCGGAGCCGGCTTCGGAGCGGAAGCACGGGGTGTGGGCGGTAACCTTGATCGGCAGCGTTTCAACGGCCACGATCTCGTCGCGCACCATATTGGTCAGCGAGACTTCGGAAGTCGGGATCAGGTAGAAGTTCTGGCCTTCGCCTTCGGCGCCGCCCTTCTTCACGGAGAACAGGTCGGCTTCGAACTTCGGCAGCTGGCCGGTGCCCATCAGCGATTCGGCGTTCACCATGTACGGGGTGTAGCACTCGGTGTAGCCGTGCTTGTCGGTGTGGGTGTCCAGCATGAACTGCGCCAGGGCGCGGTGCAGGCGAGCGATGCCGCCCTTCATGACGCTGAAGCGGGAACCGGTGAGTTTGGTGGCGGTTTCGAAGTCCAGGCCCAGCGCGACGCCGACGTCGGCGTGGTCTTTGACTTCGAAGTCGAAGCTGCGCGGGGTGCCGAATTTGCGCACTTCCACGTTGCCGGTTTCGTCGGTGCCGGTCGGCACGGATTCATGCGGCAGGTTGGGCACGGCCTGCAGGAAGGTGCTCATCTTCTCCTGCACCACGGCCAACGCGGCTTCGTTATTTTTCAGCTCGTCGCCGAGACCGGCCACTTCGGCCATCACGGCGGAGGTATCTTCCCCTTTGCCTTTCAACATACCGATCTGCTTGGACAGCGAGTTGCGCTTGCTTTGCAGTTCTTCGGTACGCATCTGGATGGCTTTGCGCTCGCCTTCCAGGGCATTGAAGCCAGCTACGTCCAGCTGGAACTTGCGGGTCGCCAGTTTGGCGGCGACAGTATCAATGTCTTTACGGAGAAGTTGGATGTCAATCATGTTTTTTGCTGCCGCTACGATTAATTATCGAAAGGGGCAATTGTACCAAGTTGACAGCACAACGACTGAGTTTTAAGCCCTCCGGCGCGGTGCTGTCAGATCAGTGCGGCTTTTTCGGCGGCGGTCAGGCGTTTGGCGGCGACCACCACGGTTGGGATGTTGGCGTCGGCCTTGGCCACTACCGGGCTGGCGGCAACGTGCAGCACCGGTGGGGTGGCGGTAGCGTAGCTGGTAACAGTAGCCAGGGCGGCTGCGACAACGAAGATCGCTTCAAAGTTTTTCAGGACGTTCATGATGTTCTCCTTCAGGTCAGTGTCAGTTCAATTCCGTGCTTCCATGGTTACACTGTACCTAAAGCCTCCCTGCCCTGCCTTGCCCTTGCGACGAACGGCCAAAAATGCGGAATGAACGGCGTTTTAAGCGCCTTTCAGCCATCCCAGCACGGCGTTGTTGAACGCTTCCGGCTGCTCGCGCATGACCCAGTGGCCGCTGCGGAAGGCGATCACCTGGCTGTCCGGCTTGGACTGCACGGCCTGCTCGAAGCTGCGGGTATGGAAGGGAAACGGCTTGCGCTTGCCGTAGATATACAGCATGGGCCAGCGCAGCTTGAACGGCAGCGTGCCCATGGCAGGCTGGCTGGCGCGCAGCCAGGAGATGGCGTGCGGCAGCTGCAGGCGCGAGCAGGCTTCCCGGGCTTCGCGGCTGCTGCGGGTGGCGGCCTGCAGGCGGCGGTGGGCAAAGGCCAGGCGCAGGCGGGTTTTCCAGTCGAGCGAGGCGCGGTAGGTCAGCTGGCTGGAGCCGCCAATGCCGACCCCGATCACGCGGCTCACCAGCTCCGGGTAGCGCAGCGCAAACTGGTAGCCAAAAATACAACCCCAGTCGCTCAGCATCAGGATCACCGGGCGGCCGCCGTTCACGGCCAGCACGGTGTCGGCATAGAGCTGGGTGATTTCGTCCAGGTGATGGCTGGACTTGGCGCGCTGGCTGGGGAAGCTGAAACGGACACAGCGATAGGTGGGCGAAAACGCCGCCACCTGGGCATCCCACAGGCTGCGGTCGTACGGCCAGCCGTGGATCATCATAATGACTTCATCACCGGCGCCGTCCACATGGACAGTAACACCGTCAACTGTCAGACGCTCTGCCATCCCGCCCTCCATTATTAGAATCTTTACAACATGCTAACGCACGGAATTGCGCACTGTAAAGGATTTACTTACGTGTTTTGCATCGTGGCCGGGTGGGAGAAAGGCTTTGCGTTGCGCCATTGCACGTTTGCGCACCACGCATTGCGGCGCATGGTCGTTGACCAGCCCCATCGCTTGCATGAATGCATAGACGGTGGTGGGGCCGACGAATTTCCAGCCGCGCTTTTTCAGTTCCCGCGACAAGGCGGCGGCCGCCTCCTGGCCCGGCCCGGCAGGCTCATAACGCCAGAAGAAGGCGGCCAGCGAGCCCTCTTGCGCGACCACTTCGCGGGCGCGCGCCGCATTGTGGATGGTGGCCTCGATTTTTCCGCGGTGCCGTACGATGCCCTCGTCCTGCAGCAGGCGCTGCACGTCGCGCTCGCCAAACCGCGCCAGCTGGTTGAAGTCGAAGCCGGCGAATGCGCGGCGGAAGTTCTCGCGCTTGGCCAGGATGGTGCGCCAGCTCAGGCCGGACTGGAAGCCTTCCAGGCAGATTTTCTCGAACAGGCGGATATCGTCACTGACGGGGTAGCCCCATTCCTCGTCGTGGTAGTGCAGGAACTCGGGGGCGGCGGCGCACCAGCGGCAGCGCGGCTTGCCGTCGGGGCCGGTGATGGTCTCGCTCATGCTGCCGCTTCCGCCAGCAGGAAGTCGAGCCGCGCATCGGTCCTGGCGGGGGTGAAGCCCGTTATCGATGCGTCGACAATGCCATGGGCGACGAAGGGATCAAGCGCCAGGCGCTGGCGCAGCGCGGCTTCGTCCAGGCCATGGGCCAGGATGCCGCCACCGGGCTGCCCCAGCAGGTTGCCGGCGGCCAGGAAGACGCCATCATCGAAGCCTGCCTGCAGCCATTCCTTATGGGCGGCCATCCAGGGCGCCGCCTGCTCGCGCGTGCCGGTCATTCTGAGCGAAACAATGAACATGATTTCTCCTCTAGGTGCCGATGGCGTCCAGCCATCCATGCAGTTGCGAAACCTCATGCCGGATAAACCCGGCGTCATCGAAAGCGTTGGCCAGGGTGGCGATGCCCTGGCTGCGCGCCAGCAAATGCATGGCCAGGCTGTCGGCATCGGCAGCGGCGCGGCCGCCCAGCTGGACGAACTGCGCGCCGAGCCATTCGCGGAACAGTGAAAACAGGGTGTTCGCCTGCGGCAGTGCCGGATGCTCCAGCTTGGCCAGCTCGGTGCACAAGGTGCCGACCGGGCAGCCGTTGCGGCGGATGGCGGCGGCATTCATCGCCATCATGTCGATAAAACAGCCGATGCGTTCGCGCGGCGTGGCGCCGGCGGTGGACCAGCCGTCGAGCATGGCCTGCGTCCTGGCGCGGCGCAGGTCAATGACGGCCGCCAGGATTTCATCCTTGCTTTTGAAGTGGTAGTAGAAATTGCCGCGCGAGAGTTCGACCGCGGCGGCGATGTCGGCAAAGCTGGTATGGCCGTAGCCGCGCTCGTAAAACAGCCGGTCGGCGGTATCGACGATGCGTTCGCGGGTGCCTGTTGTCGGTTTATCCATGCCGACCAGCGTAGGACGATTGTCCTACAATGTCAAGCAATTAAGATTTGCCGGCGTCTTCGTCGAGTTTGCGCAGGAAGGCCAGCTTGTCGGCGATCTTCGTTTCCAGGCCGCGCGGGACGGGCTGGTACCAGCCCGGCTCGGCCATGCCGTCCGGCAGGTAGGTCTCGCCTGCTGCGTAGGCGTGCGGCTCGTCGTGGGCGTAGCGGTACTCGTGGCCGTAGCCCAGCTCTTTCATCAGCTTGGTCGGCGCATTGCGCAGGTGGACCGGCACTTCGCGCGACTTGTCGCGGCGGACAAAGGCCATGGCGGCGTTGTAGGCGTTGTAGCCGGCATTGCTCTTGGCCGCCACCGCCAGGTAGATCACGGCCTGCGCCAGCGCCAGTTCGCCTTCCGGGGAACCCAGGCGTTCGTAGGTGGCGGCAGCGTCGTTGGCCATGGTCAGGGCGCGCGGGTCGGCCAGGCCGATGTCTTCCCAGGCCATGCGCACGATGCGGCGCGACAGGTAGCGCGGGTCGGCGCCGCCGTCGATCATGCGGCAGAACCAGTACAGGGCACCGTCCGGGTTCGAGCCGCGCACGGATTTGTGCAGGGCCGAGATCTGGTCGTAGAAGTTGTCGCCGCCCTTGTCGAAGCGGCGCGCGTTCAGGGTCAGCGCGTTCTGCACGAAGTCGCCGGTGACCTTGTTGGTGCGGGCGGTGGCGGCAGCGGTCTTGGTCTGCTCCAGCAGGTTCAGGAAGCGGCGTGCATCGCCGTCTGCGTAGCCGACCAGGGTGTCGATGGCCAGTTCGTCGAACTCCAGGTCGGGCATGGAACGTTCGCGGGCGCGCGCCAGCAGCTGGCGCATCTCGTCTTCGGTCAGGGCCTTCAGCACGTAGACCTGGGCGCGCGAGAGCAGCGCGGAATTCACTTCGAACGAAGGGTTTTCCGTGGTGGCGCCGATCAGGGTGACCAGGCCCGATTCGACATAGGGCAGCAGCGCGTCCTGCTGCGCCTTGTTGAAGCGGTGGATCTCGTCGATGAACAGGATGGTCTGCTTGCCGTTGGCGACGAACTGCTCGGCCTGTTCAATGGCGGCGCGGATATCCTTGACCCCGCCCAGCACCGCAGAAATAGCGATGAACTCGCAGTCGAAGGCGCGCGCAGACAGGCGCGCCAGCGTGGTCTTGCCCACGCCCGGCGGGCCCCACAAAATCATGGAGTGCGGCTTGCCGGACTTGAACAGCAGGTTAAGCGGCTTGCCTTCGCCCAGCAGGTGGCTCTGGCCGATCACGTCCGCCACGCTGTGCGGGCGCAGCGCTTCGGCCAGCGGCGGGGTGGGTTCAGGGGCGAACAGGTCTTGCGTCATCATGATTCCTTAATTGTTGATGACGTCCGCACCCTTTGGCATGACAAATTTAAAGCTTGCTGCATTCAGCGCTGGATTTTTTTCAAACTTCTTGAACGACAGGATGGAAGTCTGGCCGAAGCTGTCTTTCAGCTCCATCGCCTCTGGGGTGCCGTTTTTCAGGCCGATCAGGATTTGCTCAAAGCTGGAATCCTTGGCTTTAGGCGTGGCTTTCAGCCATTCCAGGCCGTCGCGGCTGCCCGCCTCGGACAGGGTGAAGTTCTTTTCCAGGTCGTTGGAGCCGAACAGGATGGCGGCTGGCGACGAACCCAGGGCGTCGCCCAGTTTGCGCACGGTGACCTGGTTCAGGTCCTTGTCGTAGATGTAGAGCTGTTCGCCGTCGGCCTGCAGCACCTGTTCATAGGGCTTGGTATAGGTCCAGATGAATTTGCCGGGACGGGCAAAGGTGAAGCTGCCGGACGACTGCTTGCCCTTGCCGCCCTGCGCCACGACCTTTTGCGTGAATTCGCCTTTGGCGGCCTTGGTGCTGCCGACGAAGACTTTGAACTGCTCCAGTGCGGCCGCATTGGCCACGCCCGCAAACAGCAGGCCGGCGGCCAGGGCCGCCATGAATTTGGTGTGCTTCATAGGATTCCTTATTCCGCCGAGGCGGTTGGCGCGATGATTTCGCGGTTGCCGTTCGACTGCATGGCCGATACCACGCCGCTGTTCTCCATCTGCTCCAGCAGGCGCGCGGCGCGGTTGTAGCCGATGCGCAGGTGGCGCTGCACCAGCGAGATGGAAGCCTTGCGGTGCTTCAGCACGACTTGCACGGCCTGGTCGTACATCGGGTCGGCCTCGCCGTCCCCGCCGCCGCCCGCGCCAGCCATGGCGCCGTCGCCGCCGCCCTCTTCCAGCGTGCCGCCTTCCAGGATGCCTTCGATGTAATTCGGCTCGCCCTGGGCTTTCAGGTGGTTCACCACGCGGTGCACCTCGTCGTCCGAGACGAAGGCGCCGTGCACGCGGATCGGCAGGCCGGTACCGGGCGGCATGTACAGCATGTCACCCATGCCGAGCAGGGTTTCCGCGCCCATCTGGTCAAGAATGGTGCGCGAGTCGATCTTGGACGATACCTGGAACGCGATACGGGTCGGGATGTTGGCCTTGATCAGGCCCGTGATCACGTCGACAGATGGGCGCTGGGTTGCCAAAATCAAGTGCAGGCCGGCCGCACGCGCCTTCTGCGCGATACGGGCGATCAGCTCTTCCACCTTCTTGCCGACCACCATCATCAGGTCGGCCAGCTCGTCGATGATGATGACGATGGTTGGCAGTTTTTCCAGCGGTTCCGGCGCGTCCGGCGTGATCGAGAACGGGTTCGGGATCTTCTCTTCGCGCTTCTCGGCCTCGGCGATCTTGGCGTTGTAGCCGGCCAGGTTACGCACGCCCAGCTTGGACATCAGCTTGTAGCGGCGTTCCATCTCGTTCACCGCCCAGTTCAGGGCGTGGCCGGCCTGGCGCATATCGGTGACCACCGGCGCCAGCAGGTGCGGGATGCCTTCGTACACCGACATCTCCAGCATCTTCGGGTCGATCAGGATCATGCGCACGTCGTGCGGGTCGGCCTTGTACAGCAGCGACAGGATGGTGGCGTTGATACCCACCGACTTACCGGAACCGGTGGTACCCGCCACCAGCAGATGCGGCATCTTGGCCAGGTCGGCCACCACCGGCTTGCCGGCGATGTCCTTGCCCAGCGCCACGGTCAGCGGCGAATGGTTGTCGTTGTAGACCTTGGAGCCCAGAATCTCGGTCAGGCGCACGATCTGGCGCTTCGGATTCGGCAGCTCCAGCGCCATGTAGTTCTTGCCCGGGATGGTTTCCACCACGCGGATGGACGTGAGCGACAGCGAGCGCGCCAGGTCGCGCGCCAGGTTGACGATCTGGCTGCCCTTCACGCCGGTGGCGGGCTCGATCTCGTAGCGCGTCACGACCGGGCCCGGATAGGCGGCGACCACCTTTGCTTCCACGCCGAAGTCGGACAGCTTTTTCTCGATCAGGCGGCTGGTGAATTCCAGCGTTTCCACGGCCACTGTTTCCTGCTGCGGCGGCGCTTCGTCCAGCAGCGACAGCGGCGGCAGGTCGGTGTTCTCGATTTCCTGGAACAGGGTGCCCTGCTTCTCCTTGATGGCGCGCTCGGACTGCACCACCTGGGTCATCTGCGGCTCGATCTTGACGATAGGCGGCGGTGGCGTCTCCGGCGGCAGGTCGACCGGCTTCGGATGCTTCTCCTCGTGCTTGACGCGCTCCTTGACGACCTTTTCCTCGCGCTGCACCACGGCGACATCGCCCTGGCGGCGGTCTTCGCGCATTTCCATGCGGGCGCGGAACCAGTCGATCGCCAGCTCGATGCCCTCGCCGATCTTCTCCGCCACCGACATCCACGAGACGTGGAAGAACAGGCTGAAGCCGGTGCCGAACAGCAGCAGCAGCACCAGCGTGGCGCCGGTGAAGCCCAGGCCCACGTGGGCGCCGTGGCCAATCAGCTCGCCCAGCACGCCGCCCGGCGCGCGCGGCAGCTGCACCTTGAGCGTGTACATGCGCAGGAATTCCAGGCCCATCGAGCCCACCAGCATCAGGCCGAAGCCGATCACGCGGATGATGCCGACCTGGCGGTGTTCCGGGTCTTCGTCCTTCTCCAGCACGAACTTGCGGGTCAGGCGCCGATAGCCCTGCCACACCACGCGCAGCATATAGACGCACCACCACCAGGCGGAAAAACCGAAAATAAACAGCATCAGGTCCGACAGCCAGGCGCCGCCGCGGCCGCCCAGGTTGTACACCTGCGACACCACATTGTTATGCGACCAGCCCGGATCGTGCCGGTTATAACTGGCCAGGATCAGGATAAAGTACAGGCAAACGACAAAAAGCGCGAAAAATCGCGCTTCGGACAGCAGGCGGACCAGCCGGTTCGGTAAAGGCTGGCGTTCGGTGACATTGCGAGTGTAACCAGAAGTTGTCTCTTGACTCTTCTTACTCATTGCTCGTTGCTTAGAGGCAAAAATTCCATATTGCGCTTATTCTAAGCTATTAGTGGGGTAAAGGGTGTTCGCTTATAATCTCGCTTTGCCCGGGGCGGCAGACTTGTAGCATCCTTGCGCCACCCCATATACCAGACATACTAACTAAGTAAAGAATCCGCCATGACTACTACCAAACACGCCAAAGTCCTGATTCTTGGCTCCGGTCCTGCAGGCTACAGCGCCGCGATCTACGCCGCGCGCGCCAACCTGAACCCGATGCTGGTGACCGGCGTCGAACAAGGCGGCCAGCTGATGACCACCACCGACGTGGAAAACTGGCCGGCCGACCCGATGGGCGTCCAGGGCCCGGACCTGATGCAGCGCTTCCTGCAGCACGCCGAGCGCTTCAAGACCGAGATCGTGTTTGACCACATCCACACCACGCACCTGAACGAAAAACCGATCCGCCTGGTCGGCGACAGCAATGTCTACACCTGCGACACCCTGATCATCGCCACCGGCGCCTCGGCCCAGTACCTGGGCCTGCCGTCCGAGCAGGAGTTCATGGGCCGCGGCGTGTCCGCCTGCGCCACCTGCGACGGCTTCTTCTACCGTGGCCAGGAAGTGGCCGTGGTCGGCGGCGGCAACACCGCCGTGGAAGAAGCGCTGTACCTGTCGAACATCGCCACCAAGGTCACCCTGGTGCACCGCCGCGACAAGTTCCGCGCCGAGCCTATCCTGGTGGACCGCCTGATGTCCAAGGTCGCCGAAGGCAAGATCGTGCTGAAGCTGAACGCCAACCTGCACGAAGTGAAAGGCGAGCAGTCGGGCGTCACCGGCATCGAGATCAAGCATAACAACGGCGAGCTGGAACAGATCGCCGTGCACGGCCTGTTCATCGCCATCGGCCACAAGCCGAACACCGGCATCTTCGAAGGCCAGCTGGAGATGAAGGACGGCTACATCAAGACCCGCACCGGCACCGAAGGCATGGCCACCGCCACCTCCGTACCGGGCGTGTTCGCCGCCGGCGACGTGCAGGACCACATCTACCGCCAGGCCATCACCAGCGCCGGCACCGGCTGCATGGCCGCACTGGACGCGCAACGCTACCTGGAAGCGCAAGAGTGAAAAGTTTCGCCGACCTGAAAGGCCTGGGCAAGCAGCTCAAGGAACAGCAAGAGCAGCGCGAAGCTGAGGAAAGGGAGCGCGCCAAGCAGGCCAAGGCCGCTGCCGCCGCAGCCAATGTGTTCCAGTCCTCGATGGCCGGCGTGCAGAAGATGAAGGCATCCGACCGCTACGTGCCGCCGCCGCCCAAGGCGCCGGCCGCAGCGGTGCGCCCTGCCCCATCCGCCAAACGCGGCCCGCTGACGGCCGAGGAGCAGGCGGCGGACGATGCCGCCGTGCTGCGCGAGTCCATGCTGTCGGACCTGTTCGACGTCGACCATTACATGGAAGAAGACCCGGCGCTGAACTACAGCGCGCCCGGCATCGGCCCGGACGTGATGAAGAAAATGCGCAAGGGCCACTGGCCGGTACAGGATGAACTGGACCTGCACGGCCTGCGCCGCGACGATGCGCGCCAGGCGGTCGACGACTTCCTGTTGAAGGCCAAGCGCCGCAACTACCGCTGCGTGTGCGTGATCTACGGCCGCGGCTTCGGCTCGCGCAACGGCGAACCGGTGCTGAAGTCCATGGTCCACTCCTGGCTGGTGCAGACCGACGGCGTGATCGCCTTCTGCCAGGCGCGCGCCGAAGAAGGCGGCGAAGGCGCCATCATGGTGCTACTGCGCGCCGCCCTGGCGCCCCAGCGCTGATTGCCCCTCCCGAACGGGCGGCGAGGCAGTAATGCCGCCCAGCTTCACCTCCCTGTCATAGCCGCGCGCGTCCATCCTGCCACCGAGGCCACTCATCGCGTGCGCGCCACACTGTAGCTTGCCACCCATGACGCCTGTGCAGACCCAAGCCGAGCCACCTTTGTGCGCCAAGCCCACGGTATGCACTGGCATTTGCTGCGCCAATAGATAAGCCAACGACGGGTAAGGTGCGCCCTCGCGCCTGGTGGCGTGCGCATTGCCGGATAGACTGAGCACCACCGCATCCGGCTTGGCGCGGGCCAGCGCCCCAATATTCTCGGCCATGATGCGGTCGCGCGTGGCGGGGTCCCACTTTTCGCCTGGCGCAACCTTCGCCTGGCTACGACGCAAATCCGTTGCCACGAGCGTGATCGGCGCACCAGCCAGGCGAAGCACGCGCGCCTGCTCGATTATTTCCATGATGGCGGCACTGCCGCGACCATCATCCAGCCGGCCAAAGCTACTGCCATAAAGTGGCTGCCGCGCCGCCTCACTGCCATCGGAAACGAGGTAGCGTTCGATCTCAGGCTGCACATCGGCTGCCACCTCCAGCGACAGTGCCACCTGCCGCCCGTCCCGCAGCAGGCTGCAAGCCAGGCCAGAAACGAAAGCCGGCATCTCATTGGTGCCATGCAGCTCCCCGACCAGGATGACGCGCTCTTTGATCGTGGCGATATCGAGCTGGGACTGGGGCTGGCAAGGCAGCGGCGCAGCCTGGGCGCCGGTGGTGACTGCAGCAAAGGCAGTGGAAAGGATTGCGCGGATCATATTGCAAATGTTGCAACATTGCCGCGCGCCCTGTCAAGCGCTGGACGACTTGCAGGTTTTGCTAGCGGAATGCTAACCTTTGGCCTGTCTTTTCGCCACTAACAAGAACATGAAAATAGTCCCCGCCGTCTCCCTCATCACCATCATCGAGGTCGTGGCAATCCTGGTTGGGGCATTCTCCGGCTTTATCGAAGCGCGCCGCAAGCGGATGGATATCGTGGGCGTGTTCATCGTCGCCTTCATTACCGCCTTCGGCGGTGGTACCGTGCGCGACATCCTGCTCGACCGCCGCCCGCTGTTCTGGGTGGCGCACCAGGAGTATACGATCCTGCTGTTCGTGGTGGCGCTGGTGGCGGCGCCCTTCGTCAAGCAAATCCGCCATATCGTTTCCGAACGCCTGATCGTGGTGGCCGACGCCGTCGGCCTTGGCCTGTTCGCGGTGGCCAGCGTATCGACCGCGCTGGCGGCCGACATGCCGATTTTCGTAGCCGTGATGATGGGCGTGATTACCGGTATCTTCGGTGGCGTGCTGCGCGACATTATCTGCAACGAAGTGCCGATGGTGTTCCGCGACGGCAAACCGTACGCGATCTGTGCCTTCTTCGGCTGCTGGTTCTACATCGCGCTGCAATACACCTCGGTGTCGGACGACGTGGCCTTGTGGTCCAGCGCCGCCCTGATCACCATCATGCGCCTGCTCGCCTGGCGCTTCGACCTGCGCCTGAAAGGGCCTTAAACCGCGTCGGCGCCGGTTTCGCCGGTGCGGATGCGGATCACCTGTTCGATGTTCTGCACGAAGATCTTGCCGTCGCCGATCTTGCCGGTACGGGCGGCCTTGATGATCGCGTCCACGGCGGTATCGACCACGCTGTCGTCCACCACCACTTCCACTTTCACCTTCGGCAGGAAATCGACCACGTATTCCGCGCCGCGATACAGCTCGGTGTGGCCCTTCTGGCGGCCAAAGCCCTTCACCTCGGTCACGGTCAGGCCGGTCACGTTCACCTCGGCCAGCGACTCGCGCACCTCGTCCAGTTTGAATGGCTTGATGATGGCGGTAATTTGCTTCATTGCGTTCTCCTTATAGTGATCAGGCGTCGGGCACAGTCTTCAGGTTTTCCAGCCAGGCGGCGGCTTCCGAGTCGCTCGGTGCGCGCCAGTCGCCGCGCGGCGACAGCGAACCGCCACCGCCGACCTTCGGCGCATTCGGCACACAGGTGCGCTTGAACTGCGAGGTCTGGAAGAAGCGTTTGAGGAAAATGCCCAGGTTGTGTTTAATGTCTTTCAACTCGTACTCGTTGCGCACGACATGCTCGTCTTCCGGCCACGCGCCAACGTCGCGGTCCCGCCACGCATGGTGCGCCAGGAAGGCCACCTTGGCCGGCGCAAAACCGAAGCGCAGCGTGTAGTACAGGTTGAAGTCCTGCAGCTCGTACGGGCCGATCACATTCTGCGTGATCTGCGCCGGCGCTTCATCGCCCGCTTTGCCCGGCACCAGCTCAGGGCTGATTTCAGTGTTCACCACCGCCAGCAGCACGCTGGAATTGACGTCGCCGAACTGCTTGCTCTCGGCCACCCAGCGCACCAGGTGCGTGATCAGCGTTTTCGGCACGCTCGCGTTGACGTTGTAGTGCGACATATGGTCGCCCACGCCGTAGGTGCACCAGCCCAGCGCCAGCTCGCTCAGGTCGCCGGTGCCGATCACGATGCCGTTGTGGTGGTTCGCCATGCGGAACAGGTGGTTGGTGCGCTCGCCCGCCTGCACGTTCTCGAACGTGATGTCGTATTCTTCCTTGCCCTCGCTGTACGGGTGGCCAATATCCTTCATCATCTGGATGCAGCTTGGGCGGATATCCACTTCCAGCGCGGTACAGCCGACAAACTGCATCAGCGCGCGCGCCTGGTCCAGCGTGCGGGTGCTGGTGGCAAAGCCCGGCATGGTGGCGGCGATGATATTGGTGCGCGGCAGGCCAAGCCTGTCCATCGCCTTGGCGCACACCAGCAGCGCGTGGGTCGAGTCCAGGCCGCCGGAAACGCCGATCACCACCTTCTTGATGCCGGACGAGGACAGGCGCTGCACCAGCGCGCTGACCTGGATGTTGTAGACCTCCATGCAGCGCTTGTCGCGCACCGCAGGGTTGGACGGCACATACGGGAAGCGCGCCACATTGCGCTCCAGCGGCAGCACGCGGTGCGCCGGCAGCTCGACCGGGAAGCGCACGGTGCGGAACTGCTGGACCTCGGCCTTATGGCGGCGCGTGGAATGGCCGAAGGTCGTGGTGCGCATGCGTTCGCGCGACAGGCGTTCCAGGTCCACGTCGGCGAAGATCAGGTGCGATTCTTCGGCAAAGCGCTCGGACTCCGCCAGCATCTCGCCATTTTCGTAGATCAGCGCCTGGCCGTCCCAGGCCAAGTCGGTGGTGGATTCGCCGCGCCCCGCCGAGGAATACAGGTAGGCCGCCAGGCAGCGCGCCGATTGCTGGCCCACCAGCTGGTGGCGGTAGTCCGACTTGCCGACCAGGATATTGGAGGCCGACAGGTTCACCAGCACCGTCGCCCCGGCCAGCGCCGCGAACGACGACGGCGGGATTGGCACCCACACATCCTCGCAAACCTCGATATGGAACTTGAACAGCGGCAGGTTTTCCAGCTCGAACAGCTGGCTGGCGCCGAACGGCACCTGCTGGCCGAGCAGCGTGATCTCGGTGGAGACCGCCTCGTCGGCCGCGCTGAACTGGCGCGCCTCATAGAACTCGCTATAGTTGGGCAGGTAAGACTTCGGCACCACGCCGCGGATCGCACCGCCCGCCACCACGATGGCGCAATTGAACAGCTGGTGATCGACGCGCAGTGGCGCCCCCACCACCATCGCCGCCGGAATACCGCGCGAAGCCTCGACAACATTGCCCAGCCCCTGCAAGACCGCATCCAGCAAGGCGCGCTGGTGGAACAGGTCATCGCAGGAATATGCCGACAGCCCCAGCTCCGGGAAAGCCACCAGTACCGCCCCTTTCGCCGCCGCCTGCTCCGCCAGCGCGATGGTCTGGGCCGCATTGAACAGCGGATCCGCCACCCGGCACCGAGGCACGCCGACAGCCACACGGGCGAAATCATGGTGGTACAAATTATGGAACGAGTGCGACATAGCTGAACATGGCCAATAGTGATGGCGAAGATTTTAACATTGCCAGGGAAAGTCCACTTTGGGGTCATGTCCGCTTTGGGGTCAGGACTAAAAGTGGACATTTCCTGCAGGTATGTCCACTTTTAGTCCTGACCCCAAAGCGGACATTTCGCTAGAATGGCCGGATGGCATACCGCACCAGCGTCATTTCTTCCCTTTCCGATGTCAGCCCCGCCGAGTGGGATCGGCTGGCCGGCGGCAATCCTTTCCTCTCGCACGCTTTCCTGCACGCGCTGCACGAATCCGGCAGCGTGACGCCGGCAACGGGCTGGCAGCCGCAGTTCCTGGCCGTCCATGCGGACGCGGAACTGGTGGCGGCCATGCCGCTGTACGTGAAGTCGCACTCCTACGGCGAGTACGTCTTCGACTGGGCCTGGGCCGATGCCTATCACCGCAACGGCATCGAGTACTATCCCAAGCTGCTGTCGGCCATCCCGTTCACGCCTGTCACCGGCGCGCGCCTGCTGGCCCGCGATGCGGCGGCGCGTGCGGTCTTGCTGGACTTCCTGTGCGAGCAGCAGTCGGTGGCCGGCATGTCCTCCACCCATATCCTCTACCCGCCACAGGAGGAAGCCGAGGCGCTGGCGGCGGCCGGTTTCATGCTGCGCAGCGGGGTGCAGTTCCACTGGCTGAACCAGGGCTTCGAGAGTTTCGAGCACTTCCTGCAGACGCTGGAGCACAAGAAGCGCAAGAACATCCGCGCCGAACGGCGCAAGGTGCGCGAGGCGGGCATCACTATGCGCCAGTTGCGCGGCGGGCAGGCGACGGAGGCCGACTGGCGCTTCTTCCACCGCTGCTACAGCAATACCTACGCCGAGCACCGTTCCTCGCCCTACCTGAACCTGGATTTCTGGCTGCGCATCGCGCGCACCATGCCGCAGCACCTGCTGCTGGTGCAGGCCGAGCGCGATGGCCGCCCCGTTGCGTCCTCGCTGGTGGTCTATACGGAAGACACGCTGTATGGCCGCTATTGGGGCGCCATGGAGCACGTCCCCTGCCTGCATTTCGAAACGGCCTATTACCAGCCGCTCGAATTCTGCATCGCCAACGGCATCCGGACTTTCGAGGGCGGCGCCCAGGGCGAGCACAAAATGGCGCGCGGCTTCCTGCCGCAGAAGACCTGGTCGGCGCACTGGCTGGCCCACCCTGCCTTCAGCGATGCGGTGGAGCGCTTCCTCGAACGCGAGGCGGGCGGCATCGACGCCTACCTCGACGAGCTGAACGAGCGCACGCCCTTCCGCAACCCTTAACTGTCCTTTTCGACAAAGCGCTTGAGCCGTCCCAGCGCCTGTTCCCACTGGCGCCCGATGGCTTCCAGCGATTGCCGCGCCTCGTCGATGCGCCCTGGCTCCAGTTGCCACAAGCGCTCGCGCCCGACGCGGATATCGCGCACCAGCCCGGCCTCGGCCAGTACGCCAAGGTGCTTGGTCACACCCTGGCGGCTGATCTCCGTGCGCTCGGTCAGGTGGGTGATGGAGAAGGCCCCGCCTTCGCACAACTGGGCCACCAGTTTGAGCCGCGTCGGGTCGCCCAGCGCGGCAAACACCGGGGCCAGCGATTCTTCACTTGCTCGCATGGCGCTTGATATTCTCCAGTTGGACTTCCCATCCCTGCGTATGCATCTGGAACGCCTTCGCGCGGCGCTGCGCGGGCAGTTTGTCGAAGCCGGATTCCACCACCGTCAGCAAAGTCGCGTTGCCCGGTGCATCCTGCAGCGTGAACGTGACCAGCGTCGGTTCATCGTTCTCCAGGTCGGCGGGCGGGTCGATCGGATAGGGCACCCAGCGGTAGGACATCAGCCGCGGCGCCTCCATCGTCTCGATCACGGCGTCGAAAGCGTATTGGCTGCAGTCGGGATTGGTGAATTGGCCGCGCACGCGCTGGCCGGGCGCGAACTTCTGGCCGGCCAGGTCGGCGCCGAACCAGGCGCCGAATTCCTCCGCCGATGCCAGCGCGCGCCAGACGCGTTCCCGCGGTGCGTTGATCATGATGCTGCGTTCCACGCGGTCGGTATCGCTCATGCCGCCGCCCTCCTTTCGGGAATATAGGGTGTGCCCGCGCCGGTTTCGGCGTATTGGCGCAGGCTGCCAAGGAAGTGCTGCCAGCCCTGCTGGCACAGCGTATAGCATTCCAGCGCCGCTGTCAGGCCGATGTGCTCGAAATGCAGGGCAGTGCCGCCCTGCCCGTCGTCGGACAGCGTGAAGGACGGCTCGGTGCCGGTCCATTCATCGTGCCGCTGGATGGATGGCGCTTCGATGTGGGATCGTGTGCAACGCCATTGCACCGCGCGTCCGGCGGCCAGCCGCGTGACGCGCATGTCCTTGGCGCAGCTGCCAAAGCGGAAGTGCAGCGTTTCGCCGACGCCGGAGGCGCCGTCGCAGTCCTGCGTCCACCAGCCGCGCAGGCCCGCGATGGTGCTGAGCGCGGCATACACCGTCGCCGGGGAAGCTTTGATGCTGAGGTCTTGCCGATAGTGTTCCATTTCGCATCTCCCATAATGGGCAACCAAATGGTTGCATGACCATCATAGGACAGCTTCCGGTGAAACGCAACCAAATAGTTGCATTAATGGCGCGGCGCCCGGCTGCCGCTGCGCTCTCCCGGCTGCGGAGGGAGGCCAGCTTCGTCGTCCTCGAGCTCCTCGGCTGCCAGCGCGCTGTTGGCCGGCCCGTGCAGCACCGTGCCGTCGACGGCAAAGCGCGAGCCGTGGCAGGGACAATCCCAGGAGCGCTCGGCCGCGTTCCAGCTTACCGCGCAGCCGAGATGGGTGCAGGCTGCCGACACGGCATGCAGTCCGCCATCGTCCGCGCGATACACTGCCAGCTTTTTGGCGCCGCGATTGAGGATGGCGCCCTGCCCCGGCGCAATCTCCGCCGCCGTCTCGACTTCCCCGCCGCGCAGCCAGTCGCCGTACTGCGCCAGCGTGTTGGCCTGTTCCTTGAGGAATTCGCCCATGCCGTGGAATGGCTTGCGTCCCGGGTCGTACAGTTCGGCCCAAGGGTTCTCGCGCCCCTGCACCAGGTCGCGCACGATCATGGCGCCCAGCGTGCAGTTGGTCATGCCGGTGCCGGAATCGCCGCTGATGACGTAGACCTGGTCGTCGTCCAGCGGGTTGCGGCCCAGGTAGGGCAAGCCGTCGGCCGGTTCCATCACCTCGCCCGACCAGCGCAGCGTCACCGCGCCCGCCATCGGGAAGCGCTGCCGCATCCACGATTCCAGCTCGGCATGCCGGTGGCGCGGGTCGTGGTCCTGGCCGACCTTATGGTCGCAGCCGCCGACGATCAGCATTTCATGGCCGGCGCTGGCGCCGCTGCGCTCCAGCCTGACGTAGTAATAGGGGTCGCCGCTATCCCACAGCAGCATGCGCGGTACGGAGCCTTGCGGGACTTCCACCCCGATCACATAGGTGCGGAAGCCGTTCTGCTTGGTGTGCAGCACCACGCGGTTGTTGAACGGCGTGTTGGTGGCCACCACCACGGCGGCGGCGGCGACGCGGCCGTTGGGCGTACTGACCTGCAGGCGTTCGCCGACCCGTTCGATATCCGTGGCGCGGCTGTTGCAGTAGATGCGCCCTCCGCGCTGGCGGATGCATTCGCCCAGCCCGCGCAGGTACTTCAAGGGGTGGAATTGCGCCAGCCCGGCAAAGCGCAGGCAGTTGCCGGTCACGAACGGCAGGCCCGGCGCTTGCGGCATTAGCTCGACCTCCAGCCCGGCGCGCACGGCGGCATCATGTTCGCGCTGGATTTCCTGGGCATCGTCCACCGCCGAGTAAAGGTAGCCGTCCAGCCGCTCAAACTCGCAGTCGATGCCTTCGCTGCGCACGATGGTTTCCACCTGGTCGATGGCAGCCATTTGCCCGGCGGCGACCAGCCGCGCGTTGACGGGACCGAAATCCTGCTCCAGCGTGGCATACCATTCGTCCGGCGGCATCAGGTGGGCGGTGGTGCGGCCGGTTTCGCCACTGCCCAGTTCACGCGCTTCCAGCAGCACCACGCGCCGCCCTTCCAGCGCCAGCAGATAGGCGGTGCTCAGGCCGGCAATACCGCCGCCGACGATACAGACATCGGCCTGCACCTCTCCGCTGAGTTCGGGCAACGCGATGACAGGGGCAGTTTTCGCCCAGATCGACAAGGATCCTTCCATGTTCGCCTCCCTGCATACGATTACGCGCCGACTATATAACAGAGGGAACCGCTGCGGCGCCAGCCAGCGCGGGCGTAAAAAAAGCGCGCAGCCTTGCGGTGCGCGCTTTCGCGGATGAGCAGCAGCTGGGCTTAAACGCCGGCGTCCTGCTTCTTGGCCTGCTCCACGCCGTGCAGGATTTCCTTCTTGGCTTCTTCCGGGCCGTACCAGCCTTCGACCTTCACCCACTTGCCTGGCTCCAGGTCTTTGTAGTGCTCGAAGAAGTGCTGGATCTGCTGCAGGCGCAGGTCCTGCAGGTCTTCCGGCTTCTGCCAGTGCTTGTAGATCGGCAGGATCTTGTCGACCGGTACCGCCAGCACTTTCGCGTCTTCGCCCGATTCGTCGGTCATCTTCAGCACGCCGATAGCGCGGCAACGCACTACCACGCCTGGGATCAGCGGGAACGGGGTGATGACCAGCACGTCAACCGGGTCGCCGTCGTTGGACAGGGTGTTCGGAATGTAGCCGTAGTTGCATGGGTAGTGCATGGCAGTGCCCATGAAGCGGTCGACGAAGATGGCGCCGGATTCTTTGTCCACTTCGTACTTGATCGGATCCGCGTTCATCGGGATCTCGATAATGACGTTGAAATCGTTCGGCAGGTCTTTACCGGCCGGTACTTTGTTCAGGCTCATGTTTTTCCTCGGTTAATGCATTTTTGATCAGTCTAACCTTGCAATTATAACGTGATCCAGCTCAAGCCGGCAGCGGCGTAGCGGCCTAAAATTGCAGTTCCCACCGGAGGAATTGCCGTAAGCCCAAAGGATCACGAAAAAACAACTGAACAAGAGCCGGACTACGAACAGTGGTCCCTGGAACTGCGACCAGGCCGGGTGCCCGGCACAAGGGAATTGGTCATCAGCGGGATTCGATATCTCGCGATCTACAAAACAAGAGGCGCAGGTCGAATAACGATCCTGCGCCTCCTTCACAGTTCCCAGCGCTGGCCGCGCATCCGGTTACAGGATAGTCGCTAAGGCGCACTGGCGATAGTGGTTCGCCGCTTCGTCGGGCTGGGTCAGGGCTTCGTGCAACTGGGCCAGCTTGAGGTGGGATTCGCGCACCATGCGCGGCTCGGAGGCGTCCGACAGGGCCTGCTCCAGGTAGCGCTGGGCCTTGCCCCACAGCTTCTGCTTCAGGCACAGGGAACCCAGGGTCAGCGCCAGTTCGGCGTCGTTCGGGCGCTCGCGCACCCAGCCTTCGCAGTGTTCGATCTGCACCAGCAGAGCCGAGGAGCCGGCCGGGGCGGCGGCGTCGCGGTAGGCGCGCACCACGCGGTCGTCCCAGTTGGCGGCCAGCGCTTCCTCGCATACCACGCGCGCTTCGTCATGCAGGCCGCGCGCGTTCAGGGCGGTGGCGGCGCGGCAGGCCACGAATGGCTTGATGCGGTCGGCGGTCGGGATGGTGGACCACACGCGCTGCAGCGATTCGGCGTCGTGCGAGCTGTCGGACAGCAGGTCGTCGTAAGCCAGTTCGCGCAGGCGTGCCGACAGCGCCGGGTGCAGGGCCTTGTGCTTGTCCAGCAGGCGCACCAGACGCAGCACTTCCGGCCAGTTCTTGGCCTGCTGCTCGGCCTTGAGCGACCATTGCAGGGCGTGGATGTGGCGCGTGCCGCTGGCGTTCAGTTCGCGCACAGCTTCCAGTGCCGCTTCCGGCTGGTGGTCGTCGACCAGCAGTTCGGTCACGGTCATCAGGCGCGCGGTTTTCATGCTGTTGTCGCTGGCGATGCGCGCCAGCCACTGGTCGCGGCGTGCCTGCTGGCGCATGCGGTGCGCGGCGCGGGCGCCGATCAGGGCGGCGACGCCGGCGTTCTCCGGCAGCTCGGCGGCGCGCAGGGCGGCTTTTTCAGCATGGCCGAAACGGCCTTCGAACAGGGCTTTCAGGGCGTCGCGCAGGCCTTTATTGCCGTCGCGTTCGCGCTTGTGCTGGCGGTAGGCGGCAACCTTGCGCGGCATATCGACGGTGGCGTTGAAGGCGCGCACCAGGAAATACACCACCATGAAGGCCGCAACCAGCAGCACCATGAAGAAGTTGAGCGACAGGTCGACCCGGTACGGCGGGTAGAACAGCACCACATTGCCGGGGTTGAAACGTGCCGTCACGGCGATACCGATGGCCGCAGCCATCATCACAACGAGCCAGATGAAGAGACGCATTATGGCTTCGCCTTGTAGTTACGTACCGCGTTCAGGCTGTCGGCCAGCGTCGGCATTTCGATCGACAGGTTGCTGCCCTGCAGCTGGCGCAGCAGCTGCTGCGCGGTCTGGGTCTGGCGCGTTTTGGTATCGAAGTACTTGGCCAGCGACTCCTGCGCGGCCAGCAGGTCGGCGCGGAAGGCGGCTTCATTGCGCGACAACAGGGCCATACGGGCGTTCAGCAGGCGCAATTTCAGGTTCTCGCGCAGGAAATACGCTTCTTCCGGCGCCATCATGATGGCGTCCGGATTGTCGACGCGGCGTACCCGGATCAGGGTCGAGATTTCAGCCCACATCTCGCTCGTCCAGTCCTGCCATACGCCTTTGGCGCGGCTGCCCCAGCCCTCTTCCTCCTCCACCACAGGGGTCGAGGCGGCGTCCTTGCCTTTGGCTTTCGCTGCCGCATGCGCCTTGCGCGCTGGCGGCGCCGGCGGGGTTGGCTTGGCGTCGGACATCATCGGCAGGCCGTCGACCTGGGCGATCACGTTATCCAGGCGTACCGCCAGGCCGACCGAGTCCACGTTCGGCAGGGCTTTCAGGCGCTCGATATCCTTGGCGATGGCGCGGCGGATGGTGATGAACTGCGGCTTGTCGGAGCGCGACAGGCTGCGGTCGGCATTCTGCAGCGCGATCAGCGCGCCCGGCACGTTGCCGGCCAGTTGCAGCTGCTGGCTGGCGGTGGACAGCACTTGCTCGATCTCGGCCAGCGCCCATTCGTCGCGGTTCTTCGACATATCCTGGTACAGCTGCTCCAGCGCCATCTGCTGCGCCTGGGCTTCCTGCTGGCGGTTTTCCAGCACGCCGATCTTGAGCTGGATCTCGCGCGTGGTCTCCTGCACGCTCTTGGCCAGCTGGCTGGTCTGGCCGTTCAGCGAGTCGCCCTGCTGCAGGCGGCGCGCCATTTCCTCGCGCAGGCGGAACACCTGGTTCTTGGAATAGAAGGCTTGCGCGGCCAGCAGGATGCCGAGCACCACCACCGCAATCGTCAGCGGCTGGCGCAAGGCGTCGCGCTCCGCGGCCGGCGGGTTCGCTGGCGTTGCGGGAGCGGCTGGAGGGGTCTCGACGGCCGGCGCGGCTTGCTGGTTTGGCGGGACGTCTTTGTTGTCAGTTTGATTAGGCAAATCGTTCATGGACGTGATTGTAACGCGGCGAGCACCCGTTCGTCGCCTGAACCTGTCAGGGTCACATTCTGGCAGCCCAAACCGCGTGCCGTGTCGGCGATGCGCGAATGGGGCACGATCAGGTGCTGATGTTGCAATGATGCAACGATTTTCACACTATTTAATTGTTCAAGCAAGCCTGCCAGGCCGCGCAGCGCTTCCGAACTGGTGATGATCCAGTCGGCATCGGCGGCGACGAGGGCCTGCAGGCGTGCGGCCAAGGCCGGCGTCAGCGCCGGCACGGCGCGGCGGTAGGCCGGCAGCACGGTGACGTCGGCGCCGGCGGCGCGGAACGAGTCGGCCATCAGCTCGCGCCCGGATTCGCCGCGCACGATCAGTACCCTGGCGCCGCGCAGGGCGGCCAGGTCGAGCGCCTGCAGCAGGTGTTCGGTGTCGCTGTGCGCCGGGTCGGCCGGGCTGGCGATCTGGCTGGCGGGGACGCCTTTGGCCAGCAGCGCCTGGCGGCTGCCCTCGCCCACCACGGCGGCGCGCAGGCCTTGCGGCCACTTTTCGATGTGGGCGAAAGCGGCTTCGATGGCGTTGGGCGAGACGAAGGCGGCCAGGTCGTAGCTGGCCAGCTGCGCCAGCGCCGTGCGCAGCGGCGCCTGGTCCGGCAACGGGCTGATTTCCAGCAGCGGCAGCACCTCCACCTCGCGGCCGAGCGCGCGGATGCGGCCGGCCAGAGGCTCGGCCTGCGCGATCGGACGGGTGAGGATGACTGGGCGTGGCATGGAAACCCGGTAAATCCGGGTCAGACCCAAGGGTCAGACCCTTGGGTCTGACCCTGGTTTACCGGGGTAAAAAAGTTGGCCAGCATTCAAGCCGACGGCGCCGCATTCGGATTCATGCCGTCGGCCTGCTCGGCCGCGCAAACGGCGAGAATCGCCTCCGCATCCTGCGCCCGCAGCTGCTCCGCCACCGCCGCCCCCAGCGCCTCGGCATCGGCCGCCGCGCCATTGATCTCAGCGCGGGCCACACGGCTGCCGTCCGGCGTCGCCACCATCGCACGCAGGTGCATCCGGTCGCCGTCCACGGTCGCAAAAGCAGCCAGCGGGACCTGGCAGGAGCCGCCGAATACTTTGGACACCTTGCGTTCCGCCGCCACCGCCTGCGCGGTCGGCAGGTCATTCAGCGGCGCCAGGATCGCCTTCATATCGACGCCGTCGGCACGCTCGGCAATCTCAATCGCCATCGCCCCCTGCCCTGCGGCCGGCAGCGAATCCTCCGGCGCCAGCAGCGATTTGATGCGCTGCGGCAGTCCCAGGCGTTTCAGGCCGGCCGCCGCCAGGATAATGGCCGCGTACTCGCCGCGATCCAGTTTGCCCAGGCGGGTATCCAGGTTGCCGCGCAGCGGCTTGATCACCAGGTGCGGATAGCGCGCCGAGATCAGGGCCTGGCGCCGCAGGCTGCTGGTGCCGACGATGGCGCCCGCCGGCAATTCGGCCAGCGACGCGTAGTCATTCGAGACGAAGGCGTCGCGCGGGTCTTCGCGCTCCAGCACCGCCGCCAGCGCGAAACCCTGCGGCAGCTCCATCGGCACATCCTTCAGCGAATGGACAGCCAGGTCGGCCCGTCCCTCCTCCATCGCCACTTCCAGTTCCTTGACAAAAAGACCCTTGCCACCGACCTTGGACAGCGCCCGATCCAGGATCTGGTCGCCGCGGGTTGTCATGCCCAGGATCTCAATGCTGCACTGCGGATATAATAAAGACAAGCGCGCACGGACATGCTCCGCCTGCCACATGGCGAGGCGGCTTTCGCGCGATGCGATCACCAATTTGGAAGGGAGCTGTTGGGCCATTTCGGGAGTTTTCAAAACCAGTTCTTTCGCTGTTGCTAGCGCCAAACCGGCGTTCACCAGTTTATTGCGCATGATTAGGACCACAAATTCTAGCATGTGCGCCCTCTATGCAGACTGTGGCCACAAGCCTTTTGCACGACCATTCTTATCTTTTGACTGATTAACTATGGCAAATCAAGTAAGTGCAACAGACGAACATCACCAGAGCGCAGATAAAGACGCGCCGTTGAAAGAAGATATCCGCCTGCTGGGCCGCCTGTTGGGCGATGTCCTGCGGGAGCAGGAAGGCGAGGAAGTCTTCGCCGTTGTCGAGACCATCCGCCAGACCGCCGTGCGCTTCCGCCGCGAAGCCGACGCCGGCGCCGCCAAGGAACTGGACGGCATGCTCAAGATCCTGACGCGCGAACAGACCATTACGGTGGTGCGCGCCTTCTCTTATTTCTCCCACCTGGCCAATATTGCGGAAGACCAGCACCACATCCGCCGCCGCCGCGCCCACCTGATCGCCGGCTCGGCACCGCAAAAAGGCAGCATCAGCTATGCGCTCGACAAGCTGAAAGAATCCGGCGTCGAACTCGACACCGTGACCAGCTTCTTTAAAGAAGCCCTGATTTCCCCCGTCCTGACCGCCCACCCGACCGAGGTGCAGCGCAAGTCCATCCTGGACGCGGAACACGACATCGCCCGCCTGCTGGCCCAGCGCGACCTGCCGCTCACGCCGAAGGAGCGCAACGCCAACCTGCACATGCTGCGCGCCCGCATTGCCACCCTGTGGCAGACCCGCATGCTGCGCTACTCCAAGCTGACCGTGGCGGACGAAATCGACAACGCCCTGTCCTACTACCGCATCACCTTCCTGCGCGAGCTGCCGGCGCTGTACGACGATATCGAGTCCGAGATCGCCGAGCATTACGGCGCAGGCCCGGCGCCGATCGACGCCTCCTATGTGCAGATGGGCAGCTGGATCGGCGGCGACCGCGATGGCAACCCGAACGTCAACGCCGGCACCATGCAGCACGCGCTGGAGCGCCAGGCCACCACCATCCTCGACTTCTACCTCGACGAAACCCACGCGCTGGGCGCCGAGCTGTCGGTGTCGACCCTGATGATCGGCTGCTCGCCCGAGCTGCAGGCCCTGTCCGACGCCTCCACCGACACCTCCGACCACCGTTCGGACGAGCCGTACCGGCGCGCCCTGATCGGCATCTACGCGCGCCTGGCCAGTACCGCGCGCGCGCTGGGCGCCACCAACATCCTGCGCAAGGAAGTGGGCCACGCCGAGCCTTACCCGTGCCCGGCCGACTTTTCGGCCGACCTGCAGGTGCTGATCGACTCGCTGGACGCCAACTATGGTGCCGTGCTGGCGCGCCCGCGCCTGACCACCCTGAAGCGCGCCGCCGACATCTTCGGCTTCCACCTCGCTTCGCTGGACATGCGCCAGTCGTCGGACATCCATGAACGCGTGCTGGCCGAACTGTTCGCCAAAGCCGGCGTGCTGGCCGACTACGCCGCGCTCGACGAGGAAGCGAAGGTCAAACTTTTGCTGGCCGAGTTAGCGCAACCACGGCTGCTGTACTCGCCGTATATCGAGTACTCGGACGAGACCACCTCCGAGCTGACCATCCTGCGCACGGCGCGCGAGATCCGCCAGCGCTACGGCCAGCGCGCCATCCGCAACTACATCATCTCGCACACCGAGACCGTGTCCGACCTGCTGGAAGTGTTCGTGCTGCAGCAGGAAACCGGCCTGCTGCGCCAGGGCGCCGGCGGCGAACCGACCTCGGACCTGATGGTGATCCCGCTGTTCGAGACCATCCCCGACCTGCAGCGCGCCGCCGGCATCATGGAAAGCCTGATGGCGGTGCCGCTGGTGAAGCAGCTGATCGCCAAGCAAGGGCAGATCCAGGAAGTCATGCTGGGCTACTCCGACTCCAACAAGGACGGCGGCTTCCTGACCTCCAACTGGGAGCTGTACAAGGCGGAGCTGGGGCTGGTGGACATCTTCGCCAAGGCCGGCGTCAAGCTGCGCCTGTTCCACGGCCGCGGCGGCACCGTCGGCCGCGGCGGCGGCCCGAGCTACGAGGCGATCCTGGCGCAGCCGAAAGGCACCGTCAACGGCCAGCTGCGCCTGACCGAGCAGGGCGAAATCATCGCCTCCAAGTTCTCCAACGCCGAAATCGGCCGCCGCAACCTGGAACTGCTGGTCTCGGCCACGCTGGAAGCGAGCCTGATGCCGCCGCCGGCCGACGCCTGCCACGGCCCGCGCCTGGCCGGCTTCGAGGCCGTGATGGCCGAGATTTCGGAGCTGGCCTACAAGGCCTACCGCAACCTGGTGTACGAAACCCCGGGCTTCACCGACTACTTCTTCGCCGCCACCCCGATTGCGGAGATCGCGGAACTGAACCTCGGCTCGCGCCCGGCCTCGCGCAAATCGACGCGCCGTATTGAAGACTTGCGCGCCATCCCGTGGGGCTTCAGCTGGGGCCAGTGCCGCCTGCTGCTGCCGGGCTGGTACGGCTTTGGCTCCGCCATCGGCGCCTGGATCGCGGCCGGCCAGCGCGACGAGCGCGTGGCCCAGCTGCGCGACATGTTCCAGCACTGGCCGTTCTTCGCCACCCTGCTCTCCAATATGGACATGGTGCTGGCCAAGACCGACCTGGCGATCGCCTCGCGCTACGCCGAGCTGGTGACGGACAAGGAGCTGCGCGAACGCATCTTCAAGCGCATCACCGAGGAGTACCACCACACCCTCGAATGCCTGGAGTCGATCACCGGCCGCAAAGACCGCCTGGCAGGCAACCCGCTGCTGGCGCGTTCGATCACCAACCGCTTCCCTTACCTCGACCCGCTCAACCACCTGCAGGTGGAGCTGATCAAGCGCCGCCGCGCACTGGGGAATGAACAGGACAAGGCGGACCCGCGCGTCAACCGCGGCATCCACCTGTCCATCAACGGCGTCGCCGCCGGCTTGCGCAACACCGGCTGACGCTTTGCTTTGCAGGCCCGGCGCCATGCCGGGCCTTGTACTATTTACAGGAGTTTGTATGTTTCGTTCGATGCTGCTTGCTGCCCTGCTGTTCCCAACCATCGCCCTCGCCGACGAGCAGGCGCGCAAGCTGGATGCCTTCTACGGCATCAATGTAAAAGGCCCGATCAACGTCTACGTCGACGTGGGCAAGGAACAGTCGGTCAAGGTCAGCGGCCGCAAGGAGTACCTGGACAAGGTGAGCACCGTGGTGGAAGGCGGCGTGCTGCGCGTGGTGTACGAGAACACCAAGAAGGGCTCGGTCAACATCAAGGAAAGCGACAAGATCACCGTCACCGTGCCGGCCCTGACCAGCTTCCGCGTGCTGGGCGCCGGCGAATCGCGCGTCACCAATATCAACGGCGAGCGCATTGACATCAGCTTTGAAGGCGCCGGCGCGCTGTACGCCAGCGGCAAGGTCAAGCTGCTGCGCATGAAGGGCCAGGGCGTGGGCCAGGTCGACGCCAAGGACCTGAAAGCCGAACGCGCCGACGTGAATTTCGCCGGCATGGGCGACATCAACCTCTACGCCAGCGACACCCTCAACCTGATCGTCGAAGGCATGGGCAACTTCACCTATTACGGCAACCCCAAGCACGTCAACAAATCGGTGACGGGCCTGGGCAGCGTCAACGCGGGCAAATAAGCCTGGCGTGCGGCAGCTCGCGGGTTGCCGCAAAACCCATCGAACGGTACAGCGCCTGGGCACGGGCGTTGGCCGCCCCCACGTGCAGCATGGGGCGCACGCCCTGCTGCTGCATGCCGTACATGATGTATTCCACCAGCCGCCGCGCATAACCGCGCCCCGTGAATTCGGGATGCGTGCAGACGGCGCTTACCTCGCGCAGGTGGCCCAGGTCCATGCGCTCGCCGCTCAGCGCCACCAGGCGCCCGCCTGCATCGTGGATGCCGGCGTACCTGCCCATGGCGCCGGTGCGCTTGCGGAAGTAGCCGGGGAAGGCGATGTCGGTCAACTCCACCATCGCCGGATCGTCAGCCGCCAGCAGGCGGATTCCCTCGCCGCTGGGCGCCGCCAGCGGATCCCCCTCGTAGACCATCTGCAGCACGCCGGACAAGGGCTGCAGCGACCAGCCCGCCGGCAGTGCCGGCATGGCGCCCAGGAAGTAGTAGCTGCCGTCGGCAATGCCGGCCAGGTCGTCGGCGCTGAGCGCCACACCCTCCTGCGCCACCGCGCAAAACGGCGCCACGTCGGCCGGATAGCGGCGGGCCGCGCCGGCCGCAATGCTAAAATGCTGCTGCGCCGAGTTGAGCGCAGCCCAGATCGGGTTTTCCAATTCCTGCATGTCTCATCCAATGTCTAATTTCCCAGCCTGCCCCAAATGCCAGTCCGAGTATACCTATGAAGACGGCGACAACTACGTTTGCCCTGAATGCGCCTTCGAATGGCCGCAGAATGCCGCCGAAGCTGCCGGCGAATCCGCGCGCGTCTACAAGGACGCCGCCGGCAATATCCTGCAAGATGGCGACACCGTCACCGTGATCAAGGACCTGAAACCGAAAGGCTCCGGCGGCGTGATCAAGCAAGGCACCAAGGTGAAGAATATCCGCCTGGTCGACAGCGACCACGACATCGACTGCAAGATCGACGGCTTCGGCGCCATGAGCCTGAAATCCGAGTTCGTGCGCAAGGTCTGATCCGTATATTTTTTAGCAATATTCATGTAAAGTGGCCCGGTCCAAAACCAGACCGGAGACCAACAGCATGAAACGAATCATCCTGGCGCTGGCAAGCCTGCTCGCCGCAAGCGCAGTGCAGGCAGGCCCCTTCGGCGGCTCGATTTCGGAAACCATCGTCGCCAAGGACATGAACGCCAAAGGCGAATCCGTGTTCGAATCCATCGTCGATATTGGTTACCGGAGCGCCTTCCTGCGCTCAGGCGGCCTGCGCTACGACATCGGCACCTTTGGCGGCCGCGAAAGCATCGCGACCGCCATCAACGACGCAGGCTGGGTCACCGGCGCTGCGCAAACCGCCAGCAACCAGTGGCGCGCCTACCGCTTCCACAAGACTTCCGGCCTGCGCCAGCTCGACACACTGGGCGGCGCAAGCAGCACCGGCACCGCGATCAATGAGCTCGGCCATGTCGTCGGCCATTCCGACACCTATGACGGCCAGTATCACGCTTTCGTCGACACCGGCATCACGATGCTGGACCTGGGTACTTTCGGCGGCAAGAACAGCTACGCCCTCGGTATCAACAAGCACGGCACGGTGGTCGGCGCCGCCGACCACGCCAACGGCTTCCGGCGGGCCTTTATTTACAAGCCAGGCATAGGCAAGATCGAAATCCCTGGTGTGGGTGAGCGCCACAGCATCGCCACCAGCGTCAACGATCACGGCGTGGTGGTCGGAACCATGCAGATGAAGAACCACCTCTGGCACGCCTTCAGCTACGACGGTGTACGCACCGTGGACCTGGGCGCCATGACCGGCAACGGGTCCAGCGTGGCAAACGCCATCAACAATCGCGGCGACATCGTCGGCAACGTACGCTACCCCGGCAAGGACACCCCGCTTACCTTCATCTATAGCGACGGCAAAATGCAGGTGCGCGACACCTACGGCAAACTCGATCTGGCGCGCCGCATCACGGACGACGGCCAGGTGATCGGCGCCAATATGATCCAGTACCAGATGCAGGCCGCCCGCGTAGCGCGCGACAAGGCACGTTCACTGGATCCGATGCCGCTGCAGGACCAGTTGACCTACGCCCTGTATGCCGTGCTGGCGACCTTTGTTCTGTATAAGCTGCGCCAGCACGTGCGCGACGGCATAAAGTTTGGCGTGAAGTTCCTTTCGTTTGCCTGAGGCGTGTAACGTTATGTTTCGCGGCCACCGCAACCGTCTGCGGCCATGGAATACTGAGGCCTCTTAAACCTACAATAAGAGACTCAGAATGAAGAAATTCGCCCTCCCTGCCCTGCTGCTGGCGGCCAGCTGCGCCGTCGCGCAGGACAAGCCTGCGGCAGACGCCAAACCGGCCGCCGAGCGCCCGGCCGACACCAAAGCCTACGACCGCACCCTGAAGGCCGAATCGGCCGTCAGCAAGAACAGCACGGTCACCATCAAAGGCAAGCACGTGCCGTACAAGGTCACCGCCGGCACCCAGCCGGTGTGGGACAAGGACGGAAAAGTGATCGCCTCCCTGTTCTACACCTACTACCAGCGCAGCGACGTCGGCGACAAGTCGCGCCGCCCGCTGGTGCTGTCGTTCAATGGCGGCCCCGGCTCGGCTTCGGTGTGGATGCACATCGCCTATACCGGCCCGAAAATCCTCAACATCGACAGCGAAGGCTACCCGGTCCAGCCCTACGGCGTGAAGGACAACCCGCACTCCATCCTGGACGTGGCCGACATCCTCTACATCGACCCGGTGAATACCGGCTTCTCGCGCGTACTGGACCCGAAAGCCGACCGCGCCACCTTCTTCGGCGTCAACGCCGACATCAAATACCTGGCCGACTGGCTGCAAGCCTTCGTCTCGCGTGAAGGACGCTGGACTTCGCCCAAATACCTGATCGGCGAAAGCTACGGCACCGCGCGCGTCTCCGGCCTGGCGCTGGAACTGCAGAATGCCCACTGGATGTACCTGAACGGCGTGGTGCTGGTCTCCCCCACCGGCCTGGGGCTGAAGCGCGAAGGCCCGGTCGGCCAGGCCCTGTCCCTGCCCTACTACACCGCCGCCGCGTGGTACCAGAAAGCCCTGCCGGCCGACCTGCAGCAGAAAGACCTGAAAGACGTGCTGCCGGAAGCGGAAGCCTTCGCCGTGAATGAACTGATCCCGGCGCTGGCCAACGGCGGCTTCCTCGAGCCGCAGAAACGCAGCGCCGTTGCCGCCAAGGTGGCGCGCTACTCCGGCCTGTCCGAGAAAGTGGTCCTGCAGAACAATTTGAGCGTGCCGGTCGGCACCTACTGGAAGGAACTGCTGCGCGACAAGGGCTACACCATCGGCCGCCTCGACTCGCGCTACCTCGGCATCGACAAGAAGGACGCCGGCGACAAGGTCGACTACAACGCCGAGCTGACCTCCTGGCTGCACTCCTTCACGCCCGCCATCAACTACTACCTGCGCGACGTGCTGGGCTACAAGACCGACCTCACCTACAACATGTTCGGCAACGTCCACCCATGGGACAACAAGGACGACAACACCGGCGAAAACCTGCGCCAGGCCATGGCCGCCAACCCCTACCTGAAGCTGCTGGTGCAAGCCGGCTACTTCGACGGCGCCACCACCTACTTCGACGCCAAGTACACCATGTGGCAGCTCGACCCGAGCGGCCGCATGAAAGACCGCATGCGTTTTGAAGGCTACCGCAGCGGCCACATGATGTACCTGCGCGCCGAAGACCTGGTGAAATCCAACGACGACCTGCGCGACTTCATCCAGAAGTCCCTGCCCGCCGCCGGCACCCCCGCCAAGTACTGACCTAAAAAAAAATGGGGACGTACCCTATTTTCCGCCAAGGCGGAAAATAGGGTACGTCCCCATTTTTTTAGCTTCTTACTTTTCGGTCAGGAAAGTCTTCAGCTTGTCGGAGCGCGATGGCTGGCGCAGCTTGCTCATGGCCTTGGCTTCGATCTGGCGGATACGCTCGCGGGTCACGTCGAACTGCTTGCCCACTTCTTCCAGCGTGTGGTCGTTGGACATCTCGACGCCGTAACGCATGCGCAGCACCTTGGCTTCGCGCGGGGTCAGGGAGTCCAGCACTTCCTTGATCACGTTGCGCATCGAAGCGTGCAGCGCGGCGTCCAGCGGTGCCAGCGTGGTGTTGTCTTCGATGAAGTCGCCCAGCTGGGAATCGCCGTCCTCGCCCATCGGGGTTTCCATGGAAATCGGCTCCTTGGCGATCTTCATGATCTCGCGCACCTTGGATTCCGGCATTTCCATCTTCACCGCCAGGGTTGCCATATCCGGTTCGGAGCCGGTTTCCTGCATGATCTGGCGCGAGATGCGGTTCATCTTGTTGATGGTCTCGATCATGTGCACCGGCACGCGGATGGTACGCGCCATGTCCGCGATGGAGCGGGTGATGGCCTGGCGGATCCACCAGGTGGCGTAGGTCGAGAACTTGTAGC